>JAEEGW010000190.1 GCA_016280525.1 Clostridiales bacterium | reverse complement strand
CCTTTGTTTGTCAGTTTGTTTTTTAATTCGTCGACTTTCGGAATGAAATCTGAAAGTCTTTTTTTGTGTCCTTCAAGATACGGGTTGAGCTTATCAAGCGACGCGAGTATCAGATACGACGGGCTCGTTGAGGCAAAAGATACCAACGCGCCTTTTACCGCCTTTGCGGGCAGCGGATATTTAACGTGCAGATACGCCGCGCCGGTAAGCGCCGGCAGAGTTTTATGCGCCGACGAGCAGCACATATCGGCGTATTTCAGCGGGTCTTCCGACTTTGTAAAATGCAGGTAAGCTCCGTGTGCGCAGTCGGCTAAAAGAAGCGCGTTATATTTTCTGCAAACTTCTGATATTTTTGATAACTCAGTTGTTTTTCCAAGATAATCCGGCGTCGTGATGAACACCGCGGAAACGGGCTTTTCACTTTCTTTTATGGCAGCTTCAACGTCGTCCGCCGTCGTCGTCACGGAAAGATAACTGTCGTTTTCGTGCGGTGTTGTGAATATTACGTCCGCGTCTGCCGCCGCGGCGGCGTAGATAAACGACTTGTGCGAGTTTCTTGCTGCGACGATGACGGGCCTGTTTCCGCGTATCTGAGAGAGCAGATATATCATCGCGCGGATGCATAAAGACGAGCCTTCAGCCGAGTAATACGTAGGTACGCCGAAAATACCGGACGCGTTTTTCTCGCTTTCGGCTATTATTCCGGACGGAGAAAAAAGCTCGTCCGCACCGTCAAGCTCGGTTATATCGTACTGCTCAAAGCCTAAAATGCTTTTGCCCTTGTGGCCGGGCGTGTGCAGGCGCAGAGCGTTACTGTTTTTGTATTTTTCTATAAAATCAATTATCGGCGTCGTCATCTTCCTCACCGTAAAGCCGGTCTACCTCCGCCATTATGGCGCATTCCATACGCTTTTTGAAAAGCTCGCAGCCGTATTTATACACGCCTTTGACGGAGCCGGTCGCGTGGTACGCGTTTGCCGCGCAGCCGCCGGAGCAGTAAAGCCTTGCCCAGCAGTCGCGGCACTCTTCTCGCGCGTAGACGTTGCATTCTTCAAAGCTGTCGCGCACGGCGGTGTTCGTGACGCCCTGCCAGATATCGCCTAATTTGAAATTTTTCTCGCCTACGAACTGATGGCACGGATAAAGGTCGCCCTGCGGAGTTACCGCCATGTATTCCGTGCCCGAGCCGCAGCCGGAAATGCGCTTGTATATGCAGGGACCGCCCTGCAGGTCTATCATATAGTGGTAAAACGTAAAAGGTCTGCCCTCTTTGCGCCTTTGTATCATCAATGCGGCAAGTTCTTCGTACTGTTTGAAAACGATCGGCATATCATCCGCCGTCAAAGCGGACGGATCGTCGGGCGAACAGACCACCGGCTCCATACTGAGCTGATCGAAGCCGAGATCGAGCATAACTTTTATATCGTTCAAAAAATCGGGATTCGCGTGCGTGAACGTGCCGCGCATATAATAAGACTTGCCCTTGCGCGATCCGGCCAGTTTCCGGAATTTCGGCACTATCAGATCAAAGCTGCCGTTTCCTTTCGCGTCAACTCTGAATCTGTCGTGTATTTCTTTCCTGCCGTCAAGCGACAATACCACGTTTGACATCTCTTTGTTGCAGAAATCTATAACGTCGTCGTCTATCAGCACGCCGTTCGTGGTGAGCGTAAAGCGGAAATGCTTGTCGTGCTCTTTTTCTATCGAGCGGGCGTAGGCAACGAGCCGTTTCACAACGTCAAAATTCAAAAGCGGTTCGCCGCCGAAAAAGTCCACTTCAAGATTTTTGCGGTTGCCGGAATTTTCAATAAGAAAATCGAGCGCGCGTTTGCCCACTTCAAAGCTCATGAGCGCGCTTTTGCCGTGATATTTTCCCTGACCGGCAAAGCAGTATGAGCAGACGAGATTGCAGGCGTGGCTGACGTGCAGGCAAAGCGCCTTGACGACGCCGGACGTGCGGCGTTTTAGCTCGCTTGCCATGGGCTTGTACGTATCCGGCGTGAAAAGCTGGCCGGACTGTTTAAGCTCTTCTATCTGAGATAAACACTCTTCGGCCTCGTCCGCCGGTATGCCGTATCTATCGCACAGGATACCGCAAAGCTGCTCTTTCGGCGTGTTTTCGTATAAAGCTATCGCGTCGTACGCTATATCGTCCACCGCGTGAACCGCGCCGGAACAGACGTCAAGGACTATGTTGTAACCGTTTAGTTTGTATTGATGTATCATTAAAGGTAAAACCTTTCGAATTAAGAATTAAGAATTAAGGTGTCGGCGGAGCCGACGAATTGTGCGCGCAAAGCGCATAATTGGGGCTCCCCGCCCCCCTAACCGCCCCAAACCCCACCATCCCCCCGAGATTACTCGGGGCTTTTTGCGGGTGGAGGACGGACGACCGATGGTCGCCCCTACGGTTCACGTCCCGAAGGGACATATCGCATCCGGAGGATATATCGCGCCGTCAGGTATATCGCGTTTCGGCAGAAACATATCGCGTCCCGTAGGGACTGTCAGGCGATATATCGCTTTCGCGATGCGATATATTTGCTTTGCAAATGCGATATAATGCTTACGCATTGCGATATGCGCTCGCATAGCGAGCGCGTGAAGAGCGGACGACCGATGGTCGCCCCTACGGTCAACCCGCCGTAAGGCGGATTTCATAGCCGCAGGTGATTTCATCGCGAAGCGATTTCACCTGTCCGCAAGGACAGATTTCACTTTAAAAGGGCTGTCTGCGACAGCCCTTTTAGTTTGTTTTACTTTTTGCTGTTCTCGCAGCTCTGATTCGCTATGCCGCAGCTTGTTTTGCAGGCTGACTGGCAGGACGTCTGGCATTCGCCGCAGCCGCCGTTCTTTGCGCTTTCGCAAAGGTCGCGTGTTTTTATTGTTTTGATATGTTTCATAATAATCCTCCTGTAAATATTCAATTTATATTATCACATATTATCGTATTTGTCAAGATATTTTTTATTACTTTTATATTATGTCAGTCAGTAAACGTTATCCCGGCGACCGTTACGCCGGCGGTATTGAACGAAATACAGACGTGATCATAGCCCGACGTATCCAATACAGTCCCGTATGTCGCCGCGACGGCGTCGGATCTTTCGCCGTTTTCCTTTTGCAGATAGAGCTCGGTGCCGTTTTCCGGCAGCGAAGAGAAGAAGACCGAAACGCTCTTTGCGCCTCCGACGCTTACCGTTACAGTCGCACCGGGTTCGCCTTTGAATCCCGTGAAAATGTCGCCGTCCGTCAGCGCGGCGGTGCTCGCGCTGCTTGCGGGTGTCACGGTCACGGTATGTTCCGCGTTATTGCCTCCGTCAACTATAACGCCGAATTCGCGGACAATTATCCAGTTGACCTGATCTTTCGTAGTAATCGCGCGGACGTATCCAGCGTTTATATCCGTATTTATATAACATTCGCGCCCGTCAATGTCCTTTAAAGGTTGCCACGTTTTGCCGTCCGCTGAGTATTCTATCCTGCCTGTCTGAATGTAATCGTCCGGGCTCTGCGCCGTTGCCATATTCAGCACTATTCCCGTTATATGCTCAGGCTGCTTTAGCTTCAGACTTACGTACGAGTTGCTTGCTGGCGATCCCGCTGACCAGAAGAACGTGGAGTCGCTGTTGTCCGTCGCGTACTTCAGATTGTAGCTTGAATAAGTCTGCAGATTTGTCGTTATCTTTACGTCGCTGTACGTCTGCCTCGTATACGGTATAGACAAAAGCTCGTATATCCTGCGGGGTGAATTATCGACAAGCGGGGACAGAACGTCGGGCGAGACCACGGACGTAGTTGATTTTATACCGTTTTTCGCGTTGATATATTCCGCGGCTATCGCCATTCTGTCGCTTTGCGGCATATCCTTGTCCTTTGATACCGCAAGTTCGAGGCGGAACAGAGCAAGCGCAGCTTGCACTAAGCCTTTTGCTTTTTTTATCCAGCGCTTCGCTTCCGATACGAAATTCTTGTCTCCCTTTTCTTCAAGTTCGCTCAGCTGAGAAAGCGTGCGAGAGAGCTTGTTTATCGCGGTATCGTAATCCGCCTCCGCTGCGCTGCCGCTGTTATATTTTTTAATAAGATCCGACACGGAGCGCGTCGACACGTTTCCGTTTATGGACGAGGCGCTCATAAGATCTTCAAAACCGAGCAGAGCGTCCGCGCAGTCCGGCATGAGGAGGTTAGCAGCGGCGACCTTTGAGCTGTCCTTATCGTATCCTTTCATGTTCCACAGATAATCCGCCGTGGTGTAAAGCGGCAGAAGCGACGCGTATCCCTGGTTCATCGGGTTTGCGGTCAGTCCGCAGATGCTGTCCGAAAGGTCGGGCGCGAGATTATCGCACGGACCTAAAAACAGACTGTCGGCCATTGTATCGTTTACCGGATAGTTCCACCAGATGAGCAGCTTGCGCCCGAACTTTTCCGTCGCTTTTTTCAGCTCGCCGTTCGTTATGGAAGCCGGAAGCACGTACGAGCCCGTCCACATCACGATCAGATTTTCGTTAAGCAGCGGGGCGAGCTTTGACGTGTAGTTTGTCATAAGCGCGTTGCAGAACTCCGGGGTTATGACTATGAGGTCGTCCGTGCCGTCGTGCGTTTGCACAAATCCGGTCTGAAAATCGTTCAACAGCTTTGCGTGGCCTTCCGCGTCGAGTGTCGGTATATCGTCAAGCAGGACGGCGAAATTGCGCACGCCGAGATCATAGACCGACCGGCATTTATCAAACAACTTTTCAAGATCTTTTTTATATCCTTCGCCGAGATCCATATCGAGCCCCGGGGATATCGCGTAAACGAATTTCACGTTGTTTTCAGTCGCGCGGCCGATTAATTCAGACAGTTTGTCAAGCTCTTTTTCAGTATAAGCCGTGCGCCATTGCGCGCGGTGTTTCGGATCGTCCTTCGGGGCGTAAATGTAAGTATTCATCTTGCATTTGCCCATATGATCCATAAGATCGAGACGGTATTGATGCGTCCACGCGGTACCGTAAAAGCCTTCTATAACGCCGCGGTATGAAACGTCGGGACCGTCGGCGATGCTGACGTACGGGAGCATACCGTCAACGTACAGCCGGCCGAGAGTGTTCGCTGCGTAAAACACGCCGGACGCACCCGATACGGTTATTTTTACGCCGTTTTCGTCCACGTCTATCTTATAGTCCTCGTCGCCGAGCGACGCGTCGTTTTCTATTCTGACGTCAAGCCCGAGCTCCGATACGGAAAAACCGGATTTTGTAAAAACATCGGCGTATTCACCTGAAACTTTCAGGGCGGCTGCGTTTATCCCGCGCTTGTTTTCATCGTAAGTTACGGATCGCGGCGCGGGGTAAATGACGGCGTCATATTCGTATTTATCCTCTTTTACCGGTTTTGTTTCAGTTGCCTCTTCCGCCGTTTCCGGTTCCGTTACGGGCACGGTTTCGATCTGACCGCCGCCGCAGGAGAAAAGAGAAGAGGACAGCATAGCCGCGCAGAGCAGCAAACATATCGGTTTTATAAACGATCTCGGTTTATTCATTTTATTTCTTTTTCTTTATAATGATCAGAATTACCGCCGCAACAACTGCCGCGGCAACAACGGCTACGGGTATTATCCATAAATAATTCGTTTTGTTATCCGTATCTTTTTCGCCCTGCGGCTCCGTCACGTTTTCCGCCGTCTGTTCTTCCGTTGCGGTCTCGGTCGACGGAGGATCGGATACTGAGACTTTTATCGGCTGAGTGTATAACGTATACGAGTTGGATGAATTTATTTTATATGTGTATTCAAGGGCGTAGCTGTAAACTCCGCCTGCGCCTTCGGCCGGGAATGACAAAACGTTGCCTTCGTTTACCGTTATACCCTCGGACAACGGTATAACGCGCACGTCGGCGGATACGTCGCTATTTTCTCTTTTATAGTTCATAAGCTCCGCCGTGACCTTATGCGTTTCGCCGTAGAAAATCTCGTAATCGTACTTTTCCGGGCTCAGCTTTTTCGCCCATTTTGACGGTATCTCACAGTTGTTCGTTGTGATGCCGTTATATCCGCTCATAAACAGTTTTGTATACTCGCCTTTCGCGTCCACCGTCCACGGCCACGTCGTAAGTCCGCGCATATTTGCGTTTACGACGTATTCGTCGGTATGGTTCGCGTATGACGGATTGTACGTTGAATAAAGCTTCTGAACGCGGTTTAAAACGGACCTTGCCTGCGCCGCTCCGGTATCGCCGGACGCGAGGGAATTGCACAAAAATCCCGCGGACATCTCCGGGAACACGGTCTTCATATAGCTTATCTGCGAGTCGTGGAACGTGATGACGGAAACCTGGTTTTCCATGGCGCTTGCAACCGTCATATCAGCAAACACGTCCACCGTTTTCGTGCTCGTGCTCTTTATCTCAACGAATATCTGTATGTCCTTGCCTTTGAAAGCGTCGTAATAATCCTGAAGCGACGGTATTTTTACGCCGTTGAATTCCGTCTTTTTCGGATAGGGATTGTTTACGGTAAGTTCTTTTAACTGATCGAGAGTTGACGATTCCATGCCGAGACTGCCGTTCGTCGTTCTTGACGTGTTCGCATCGTGCATGACGGCAAGCTGTCCGTCTTTTGTCAGATAAATATCGTTTTCCACGCAGTCCGCGCCGAGCTCGTACGCCAGAAGCGAGCCTTCGACCGTGTTTTCCGGCGCTTTGTTCGGTATGCCTCTGTGACCGATATTAAGCGGCACGCGGAAGAGCTTTTGTCCGCTCATGTAATTTTCAATCACGTCGTACATAAGCGCCGTGTTGTCGGTTATCGCTCCGTGGCCACCGGCGGCGGCTATGTAAAACGCCTGCGCCGTATCCTGCACCGGTTCCGTTGCGCCTACCCATACGGCGACAAGTCTGTCGTAAAGATATTTCACGTTCGCCGTCGCAGCGATGCTGTCCGGTATGACGACTATCGACGCGAAAGCCGAGTTCGTCCTGCCTCTTATATCGGTCAGCTCGTCTTCCGTAAGGGCCTTTTTGTCTTTCAGCTCCTCCGTCAGATCAAGCACGCCGCGGCATATTTTATACGTGCTTCTCGCCTGCTTTACTATTTCGTCTTTTTCGCTCATTACGAAAACGTCTGATATGCCGCAGTCGCTTAAATAACCGCATAAAGCGGCGCACGATTCTTCGTCGTTTACCTTGAACGTCGGCATTATTTTACCGTCAAGGCAGGCGACCGCCTCGTCAACGGAGCATATTTTTTCCCCGTACGCGTCAACAACGTCAAGGTCTTTGTTTATACGCATTATTACGTTTGCCGGCACGGCCTCCGATACGAGTTTTTCCGCGGATCTGACGCCGTAATACTCGGATAAAGTATATCCGCCTATGACGCCGAGGTCGCTCTGCGCGATCTCAACGAATCCCTGTGATACGGTCTTTTTCGCTTTTATGTATGTGACTTTTATATCGTCCACTTTAAGTATTGATTTGTTCGCCTGCAGACCTATGCCGCCGGTAAAGTATTCCAACGCGTCGTTACAGTCCACCGCGGGGTCGCCGTTTATGGAATGGACCGCGTGATCTCCGCTTATCCTGACCTTTATCTCGTCAAGCGTGTCGGCGTTGAAAATATGACCGGCCGACGGTCCTTTCGTCCTTACTTCCCATACGTCTTTTTCGTTGCGCAGCGCGAATTCAACGCCGTTTGCCGCGGTTGAATTGTATCTGAAGCACATCTGATAATACGGGCATTTCAGATCCTGCGCGCGATAGATTACAGAGCCCCAGCGCCCCTGGTCCTCCGGCTCGAGTATCGTCGCGTGTACGGTTATCTCGTAGTCGCCGTATTTGTCAAGATATTCCGGCAGAAATACGCGCGTGAACTCGCGACCCTTTGCGTTAAGATACAAAAATCCGTCTTCAACGTAGACTTTATCCTTGTGTCCGTCGGGGAAGCGGAAGTCCTCCGGCAGACCTTTTGAAAAATCGTTTTCATAAAGCACCGCGCCGTCTGCCGGCTCTGTTTCATCCGCGTTTTCCGCGCTTGCGTGAAGCAGCGGCATCAACAGAAGCAGCGACGATAAAATTATACAGAATATCCTTTTCATTTGTCTTTTCCTTTCTTGTCAGTTGCCGATGAAATGAAAAACACGGCCGCGGCCGAACAGAGAAGAGCGGCTGCTGCAAGCAGTATCACGGCCTCCGCCGGAAGATAAAAGCTCCCGCCGTTTTTTATATGCGTTACAATATCGCTTAACTGTTCGGCGTCGGTTACGGGCGCTATGCCGGATAAATTCATCATATATCCGAGCTCTCCTTGTTTTCAATAAAATACGTCGCTTCCATATCCGCGGTGGACAGCGCAAACGCGAGAGGGTACATCTCAAACGCGGCGCTTACGTTTCTCGTATCGTCCGTGTTGGAGTAGCCCATGTGGTATCTTATCGCAAAAGCCTCCTCGCGGCTCAGCCGCATAAAGCCGGAGATTATGTAAACGGATTTTTCACCGTGGCCGTACGGCATTCTGTCCTTGTACTCATAAAACGGCACCTCCGTCCATTTGCCCGTGACTTTATCCTTTTTGTTGCGGGTGGACATAACGTAACAGTCCGTTTTGCAAACGTCGTGCAGAAGCGCCGCAATCGCCGCCGTCTCGTCCGATACGGCAAGCCCGTATTCTTCCTTTACCTTCGGGCGCGACAGATAGTCAAGCAGGCAGTTATACACGTTTATGCTGTGCTCGCACAGACCGCCCACGCGGCTTAAATGATACTGCGACGAAGCCGGAGCGGTGAAAAAATCAGACCGGTTCTCCAGGTAATCAAGCAGTTTGTCCGCCCCGTCTCTTTTTATGTGTTTATTGTATATCTCAATAAACTCTTTTTTCTTATCTTCGTATGACATAACGCACCTCCATTCTGTTATGAGTATATCACAATTTTAATTGAAAATCAAGAAAAATATCGCAGTAAAATTTATAAATACACAAAAAACAAAAAAAATAGTCTTGATTTTCTTGAAAGGATATTATATAATGTTAAATAAGAGAAGTATTTGATCAAGGATGAATAATGAACAGAAAAATCATTTTAAGAAAGATTGCCGTGTCCGGTGTGATCGCGGCGCTGTACGTTGCGCTGACGCTTGCGTTCCAACCCATAAGCTTTTACGCCGTACAGTTCCGTATTTCCGAGGCGCTGATGCTTCTGCCGCTCCTTTTCCCGGAGTCGTGGATAGGACTGACGGTGGGGTGCCTTTTGGCAAACCTGTTCGGCGGCGGCGTGCCTCTTGACATCATTTTCGGCACGCTCGCTTCAATGCTCGCGGTGCTGATAGTGGCGCAGATGGGTAAAGCGTCGGATAAAAAGATAGTCAAGTTTTTGTCGCCTTTGCCGGTCATCGTCTTAAACGGCGTTATAGTAGGCGTCGTCATAACGTTCTGCTATCCCGGCGAGGGGTTCTTTGAGCTTTCGGAAGCCGCCCAGATAGGCACAATGTTTCTTAATATGCTGACCGTCGCTATAGGCGAGACCGTCGTCTGTTACGTGCTCGGCGTTCCGCTTTTATTCGCGCTTTCAAAAACCGGCTTAGCCGATCTAATATCAACAGGAAAGAAGAAGGACGAAAATGAAAAAAATAACTAAAGCCGTTATACCCGCCGCGGGCCTCGGGACAAGGATGCTCCCCATTTCAAGGACCGTTCCGAAAGAGATACTGCCGATAGTGGACAGACCGTCAATGGAATATCTCGTAAGAGAAGCCGTTGATTCCGGCATAAAGGACATACTTATAATCACCGGCAGAAACAAGGAAGCCATAGAAAACTATTTTGATTATTCGGTAGAATATAAAGACCTGCTTCAAGTCAAAGGCAAGCAGAAAGAGCTTGACGATATGAGACAAGTCTGCTCGCTTGCTAACATTTACTTTCTGCGCCAGAAAGAAGCGAAGGGCTTGGGCCACGCCGTGCTGTGCGCTGAGAAATTCGTGGGTGACGAGCCGTTTGCGGTGTTATACGGAGACGACGTGATGGTAGCCGAAAAGCCCGTTACCAAACAGTTATGCGAAGCGTACGAAAAGTACGGCAAGACCGTCGTCGGCGTCAGCAGAGTGCCGTGGAAGGACGTAAAAAAATACTGCTCCATGAAGACGGAAAAGCAGCTTGAAGAGCGCGCGTATCTGACGACGGATATGGTGGAAAAGCCGCAGACGAAGGAAGAGATGTTCTCAAATCTTTCCATCCTCGGCAGAGTGGTCCTTACGCCTGATATATTTGAAGTGTTGAAGCATACGGAAAACGGCGCGGGCGGCGAGCTTCAGTTGACGGACGCTATGAAACAGCTTGCGCGCACGGAGGGCGTCATCTCATACGAATACGAGGGCAAGCGCTACGATATGGGAAGCAAACTCGGATTTCTGCAGGCGAATATCGAGCAGGCGCTTTTACATCCCGACCTTAAAGACGCTTTCAGAGAGTATCTCATACAACTGTCAAAAACGCTCTGATAAAGAGCTTACAATAAAATAAAGAGAGGAAGCATTATGGACAGAGTATCAAAGACAAACTATTACCTCGACATAGCGGGGACCGTACTTGAAAGAAGCACTTGCTTGAAGCACAAATACGGCGCTATAATCGTAAAGAACGACTCTATAGTTTCCACCGGTTACAACGGCGCGCCGCGCGGAAGAAAGAACTGCTCGGATACCGGCGTATGCGTCTGCGGAGACGGTGCGTGCAACGGCGAGGAGAGATACGATCTCTGCAGGTCCGTACACGCGGAGGCAAACTGCATTATTTCCGCAACGAGAGAGCAGATGCTCGACTCCACGCTTTACCTGTGCGGCATTGACGCGGCAAGCGGAGAGATAATAAAAGACGCCTGCAGCTGCCAGATGTGCAAGAGGCTTATAATAAACGCCGGTATATCAAAGGTCATCGTCAGAAGCTCGCCCACGTGCTTCGTCTCGTACAACGTGCGCGACTGGATCCTGAATGACGACAGCATAGGCTGATATTGTGATAAACGTATCGCCTTTTCAGGCGGAGGACGCGCATGAAATCGCAGAGCTGGAAAAGCTCTGCTTTTCATCCCCGTGGAGCGAAACGGAACTGCTTGCCTCCGCTTGTCTTTCATACGCCGTATATTTTACCGCGCGCCTTGATAACGGTATCGCCGGGTACGCGGGGATGTATATCGCGGCGGACCAGGGCGTAATAAATAATATAGCCGTTTTTCCGCAGTACAGACGGCGCGGTATCGCTTCCGCTTTGATAGAAGCGCTTGCGGCGGAGGGCAGGAGCAGAGGACTGTCAAAGCTCTGCCTTGAGGTAAGAGCTTCAAACGCCGCGGCTCTTTCTCTGTATGAGAAAAACGGGTTTTACCGCGTAGGTTTACGGCGCGGATATTACACGGCACCCAAAGAGGACGCCGTACTTCTTGATAAGGATCTGTAATGCTGTATCTATCAATAGAATCCTCCTGCGACGAGACGGCTGTCGCCGTTGTTGAGTCGCCTGACGGATGCGACGAGTTCAAAATTTTATCAAACGTCATAGCCTCTCAGGTGGACGTCCACGCGAAATTCGGCGGCGTTGTGCCGGAGATAGCGAGCCGCGCGCATATTGAGGCTATATCTTCTCTTGCTTATAAGGCGTTATCCGACGCGTCTGTGACGCCGGAGCAGATAGACCGCGTTGCCGTCACAACGGAGCCGGGACTTATAGGCGCGCTTTTAGTCGGCGTCAATTTTGCAAAAGGTTTTGCTTTCTCTTATAACAAACCGCTGCTCGGCGTAAATCACATTAAAGGCCACGTCGCCGCCAATTACCTCTGCGGCAAGGTAGACACGCCGTTCGTCGCTTTCGTCGCGTCGGGCGGGCATACGTCGATAATAAAAGCGTCGTCGTACACGGATTTTGAGACTGTCGGGCGCACGCTTGACGATGCCGTGGGCGAGGCGTTTGACAAAATAGGGCGCAGGATGGGGCTGTCATATCCCTGCGGCGCGGAAATGGACAAGCTCGCCGCAAACGGCGACCCGAAGGCGTTCAAACTCCCCGCGGTCCACATGAAAGACGGCTCTTATAACTTCTCGCTGTCCGGCCTTAAAACGTATATAATAAATCTGCTCAACACCGCGGAGATGAAGGGCGAGCAGATAAACAGAGAAGACGTGTGCGCTTCGCTTACTAAGGTGATCTGCGACTCCGTCATATATCAGATAGACAGAGTGTTAAAAGAAAACGGAATAAAAACGCTTCTCGCCGCGGGCGGAGTGCTTGCCAATTCTCATTTGAGAGCCGCGCTGACGGAGTACTGCGGAAAGCACGGCGTAACTTTGCGCATGCCGCCGCTGTCGCTGTGCGGTGACAACGGAGCAATGATAGCCGCCGCCGCAAAATACGAGTACGAGGCGGGCGCGTGCTCCGACATGAGCCTTGACGGAAAACCGTCGTCAAAAGACGACTGGAAAAGCTACTAAACAAAATCGCTGTCAAGAGGCTTTTGAAAAATAATTTAATTTGGTTTATTTTTCACAAACTTTCAGATCAAATTTTGTAAGTTTTGGTCACAGTGAATTATGAACAAACTGTAACCGCGGACGTTTGCCGACGCGCCGGAAACCGCCTTGTGAACGGCGCCGCGGTATAAAATTTCACAAACTTTCGCGTTTTTGCCCCGAGTGGAATTCCACACGTAAAAAAGGCCTAAAAACGCGAAAACCGCGCCAAATAAGGCTTTTGAAGACTCACACGGCAAAAAATCCGTGGATAACCCTGT
>JAEEGW010000189.1 GCA_016280525.1 Clostridiales bacterium | reverse complement strand
GCTCGCCTCCGTGGTCTTGCCTATGCCCTTGAATTTTCTTATATAATCGCACATCTGATAGTAGTAGTTGTCGCCGAAACCGACGCCGTCGCGCAGGCGCATGGGCTCCGCGTCGCGGGAAAATTCCGGGTTGAACTGGTCTATATACATATATCCCTTAACGGAAGTCTGCGCGAAATATTTATTTGAGCTGTTATGGTCGCAGCCGGCTATCCACTCGTTCCAGCCGGTTATGAGCATAACCGTCGGGTCAAAGCTTATCGCCGCGTTGAACTGGAATTCAAAGCACTTGCCCTCTCCCACGCCTTCAAGGCTGAAATTGAAATCGCTTTTTTTCGTATTCGGTTCCACGCCGTTTACGTAGCTTCTGCCCTTGCTTGACGCGGGATGATGACCTAAGCATACGGCCAGCTCTTCAAAATTGCCGTCCGCGTCTCTTCCTTTGCCGCCGTCAACGAGAGAATACGTATCCTTTTTTTCGTCGTATCTGTAATCCTGCAGCCAGCTCCAGTAGTTGTCCTTATCGCACCACGCCCAGTTGCCGCGCACGGTAAAATCGGACAGCCACTGTGCGTATTCCTCTTTTATGCCGTTCGTGTTGCCGAAAATGAGCGGCTTGCCGTCCCACATAAAGAACAGCTCTTTATATTTATCATAATTCTGCGGCGCGTAGACCGTCTTTTTCAAATGATCTATATCCTTCTGGAACGTGCCCGTATTATCTCCGCAGAAGAAGCAGATCTGCGGCGTCATTCCGCCCTCTTCTCTGATTTTGAGCCACGTGTCGAACAGCGCGAGATGGCCTTTGTCAAACGTCACGCCGTTTGAAACGTCAAGGAATATGAAATCAACGCCCGCCGCCTCAAGCATATAGGCGTGTTTTCTGTATACCCACGTATCCGTGTTTATGTAATAGCCGAAATACGGCTCGGACCAGTACGCTTCCCCGCCGTTGTTCTGCAAATATTTTTTGAGGTCCTGCTTGCCTAAGTCAAGATAAAGGCTCGTATTATCCTGAACGTGTACGCCAGCGCCGACCCAGCACAGAAAATAGAACAGACCGACGTATTTTTCGTCTTTCGGGTCGCCCGCCTCGTTATTTGACGCAACGATCCTTGACAGGTCGTCCGACGCCGTCCACGTCGTGTAGTCTATCTGTCTGTCAGCCGCTGCCGGCAAACTCTGGTCGACTTTGTAGTTTGTAAATTCCAGATCGTCTATATATCCGTCCGTGCCGCCGTCAAAACAAACGGCAAAATAGCCGGAGTCGTAAAGCCCGTAGCCGTCTTTCGATATGACTTCTTTGCCGGCTTTATCGTAAACCGTGAGATAGCCGTTTTCAAGCGCGGCTTTTATTACCGTCTCGCCGTTGAGCGAAAGCAGCATCTGATCGAGCTTTTCTTCAAATCTGACTTTCACTGAATCGGATGTTTTTACGCCCGCTGCGACCGTCGCTTCCGCGCCGGTGTCTCTTTCGCGTACGGTCACGTTTTCCGTGCCGTCAAAGCAGAACCAGATACCGCGGCCGTCGCTGTACTGTCCGGCTTTCGTCATACGCACGCCGAGCGAGATCGTGCCGGATACGACCTGCATATCAAAGCTGACGTATCCTTCGGAGCGCCCGTAATCATCACCGACGAAAACTCCCGAGCCGAACGACATGGGCTGTGCCGACGAATTGCGCAGCGTCCCGCTCTCCACGTTCATGGAGCCTCTGTTCCCTATCGCTAAATTTCCGTTTCTTACGTAGGAGCTCATCATCTGCTCGGAAAAATCGAATTCTATTACCTGAAGCTCGGGCTTCGCGTTTTTCGGCAGATAGGTTTTCGGTACTGTCCCCGTCTTTATGTCCGCGGCGGAAACTGTGCCCGTTATCGCAGGCAAAAGCAGCACGGCGGAAAGCAAAAGACATAAGAAACACAGTGCTTTTTTCATCCAAGGATCCCTTCTTTAAAGTATTTTTATCATTATATCATTTATACTAACGTTTGTCAACATTGACGCGGCGTTATTATCATATAATAAACAAGTATATTTCGGAGGCGTACTGTGAAGATAACGGATATTGCTGACAACACTATTGATAAAGACGGGGAAATAAAACGCCGCGTACTTATAAACTATCCGCAGACGGACGGGGAAACAAAGGCGGAGATACGCATAAACAGTTTCATACAAAAGATCGCGGATGAATATAAAAAAGACGCGTCAGGCACGTCGTTATATACGTATAACAGACTGAGATACAGGATATGCCGGCTCGAGCCGCTGTCTTTGTTTTTTGAGGACGAGCGGATGGGCGCGGAAGGGCTTTTTTCATACAGACCGTTTTCCGTAACGTTTTCGGCAGACGGATACGCAATTCCGCTTTCGCTTGATAAAACGAAGAGACGCGGCGCAAAAAAGTTCTTTGCCGAACTTGGGCTTCATATAAGATACCGCGATCTGAGATATTCCTACTACGTCACGGAGTCAAATCAAACCGTTATCTACGCCGCCCCTCCGCCGTCCCGCCGCGCAAAAAGAGGAGTTGTTGAGTACCGTTTCTGATGTCCCGTTCCTTTGCGGCTTCAGCCGCGCGCGAGCGTACCCCTGAGAAAGGCTCCCCCTTCTACCGTCCCCTTACCCTCGGAAAATCCGGTGGTGAGAAAAGTAAGCGCGTCGGGCGGTGGGTGGGGCCGCCGACGCGCGCGGCTTACGGGAACCCCCACCGCTCTCCAGTTCGCGGCGGGGAACCCCTATTACGCCGCAAAAAAGCCCCATTGAAATCAATGGGGGGATGGTGGGGTTTGGGGCGGTAAGGGGGGCGGGGAGCCCCAATCGCGGCGTAAGCCGCACAATTTGTCGCGAAGCGACACCGATTTTTATTATTTATTCTTTCTTCTTTATTCTTTACGGACGACCAATGGTCGCCCCTACATTAATTTGTTTTATTAAAACGGACGACCGATGGTCGCCCCTACATTAATTTGTTTTATTAAAGCGGGCGATCAATGATCGCCCCTACTTAATTTTACGGGCGATCAATGATCGCCCGTACGTTTTTAAAATTGAAGTTTTTGCATCCTTACGTCTTTTCCCGTGAATTTATACGGTAAAAACTCTCCGAAAAGGCGCGAAACGATGCGTTCGTCATACACGGCAAGAAGTTCTCTGTGCGACAGGTTCGTGCTTATTACCGTTGACGCGCCGGAATTTATCCGTTGATTCAGCAGGCTGTATAAGAACGGGACGATATCGCGGCCGTTCAGCTCCGTGCCGAGGTCGTCGACTACGAGAAGCTCGCACTCGCCGTATTTCGCGGTCTTTGACGGCGACGTATCGTCGGCTGATCTGAAGCGTTCTTCGCGCAGGTCGGAAAACAGTTTATCCGACGTGGTGTAAACGCAGTAGTATCCGCGTTCTATTACCCTTTTCGTCACGGCTACGGACAAATGAGTTTTGCCTAAACCCGTGCCGCCGAAAAACAGCATTGAGCCGGAGCCTACTCCGCAAAACGACTCCGCGTATTCCTTTGCTTTCTGCAGGACGAGCTCCATATTCTGTCTGTCTTCGCCCGTATAATACGAAAGATCAAACGTATCAAAGTTCATTTTGCCGCAAAGCCCCGCGATCCCGGCGGATTCATATCCGGCTTTTATCAGCTCCGCGCGCATGCAGGCGCACATTTTGCCGTTTATATTTCCTTCGTCACGGCAGAGCGGGCATCTGTATTTTATATCAAGATAATCCTCGGGATATCCGTTTGACAAAAGCAGTTCTCTCTGCCTTTTAAGCAGTGTTTCAGTCTCGTATTTTATATTGTTGAGGCGCTGTTCGTAGTCCTCTTTGCCTTCAAGCGCGGCGTAGTAAACTTTCGGTCCGGTTTCCTCTAAGCTTGCGCATATCTTTTTCATTTCCGGCAGCTTAGCGCAGACCTGTTCCTTGCGCTCTTCTGCTTCCAGAGCTGCTTTTTCGCGGCGCATATCAAAGCTGATCTTTACGTTTTTATAATCTTCGCGGTTAAATGACATACCGTTCCTCCGTTTATTTTTTGCCGTAGCTGCGTTTCAGCGCGGCCTCCATGAATTCGTCCGTATCAAAGCTTTCCGCTTCGGCTTTGACGGTTTTTTTGCCGCCTGCTTTCGTCTTTTTCTGTTCCGTTTTACTGTTTTCCATATACGCGTCTATCTGCTCCGACGTGAGCAGCCCGCTCTCGTACCAGCGCTTCATGACGCCGCCGGCGTAGTCGAGCTTCGGCTCGTTTATCGCGGCTATCGTTATCTCATACGCGCGGTTTATGACGTCCATACCGTAGCCGTACGTTTCCGTCCACGTTTTTATGAGATTTTTTTCGCGGGCTATGAGCGCGCGCTTGCCGATACCGAAAAGATCTCTTATCTTTTCCGTTACCTCGTTTTTTTTGCGCTCGCGCTCTATGTACTCGTCTATAGCGTCCGGCGTCGTTATATCAGCGTCAAAAAGACTGTACGCCGTGCGCTCCACCACTCGAAACGACACCGCTCCGTTGTCTCGGCAGTATTCTATGATCTTCACTATGCTTTCGGCGTTCAGGCGCAGATAGTCGTAAAGCGATACGAGTATCATAGCCTCGTTCTGGCTTACGGCTTTGCCGGTCAGCCGCGGAACGTCGTCGTTTATTATCCTGTAAAGGTCGGCGTTCCTGCCTATTATGCCCGCGGTCTCGTCCTTACTGTAAACCGGACTGTCCGCCTTGACGCTCGCCTTTGTCTTTTTCGCTTTCGTTTCGTGCAGCTCTTCCGCCGGCTGATCTGATTTCAGAAATCCGCGGGACGTTAAAGACGTTATAGCCTCCTCTATCGCCGCCCACTGCATATCAAGCGTTTTTATGGCGTACGCTCTGTTGGAATCCGTATCCGCGCGGAAACCCGCGTCGGAGCAGATATACAAAAGCACTTTAAGCTCCTCCGCAGTCATACTGCCGAGGTTTCCGGCGACCGCTTCCGCCGGAACGTTTATTATGGAATCTTTATAATTTAAGTTTATTTTCATTTCTATTTTTCCTGCTTTGACGATATTTCGTACGTCAGATACATCAAAGAGTCAGCCGTGCAGAGATTTACCACCGGGATGCCTATTTTGTTTTCGTCTATTTCGCACGGGGAGAAATTCCAGACGCCTTTTACGCCCGTGCCGTCTATCAGCTTTATAAGATCGGTCTGATCCGCCGACGGTATGCACAAAACGGCTATATCTATATTCGCGCCGCGGCAGAAATCTTTAAGCTCGGACACGTTTTTTACCGTATTCTCGCCCAAAACTCCGCCTATGACCTTATCCGATACGTCAAATACGCCTTTTACCCATACGCCGCGCTGCTCGAACAGACGGCTGTTTGACAGCGCCCTGCCTAAATTCCCGGCGCCTATTATAACGGCGGTGTATTTTTTGCCTACGCCCAGCCGCTCGCTTATACCGGAATAAAGTCTTTTTACGTTATAGCCGTAACCGCGCTGACCGAGGCCGCCGAAATATTTTAAGTCCTGCCTAAGCTGCGAAGCGCTGACGCCGGTCAGCTCCGACAGCTCGCTTGATGATATTTTCATAACGTCACGGTTCAAAAGCTCCCGCAGACACCTGAAATAGCGCGGAAGTCTTCTTATTACCGAATCCGGTATCTGCTCCTCCGGGCGCGCCGAGGTCATATCCGCTATTGCGGGTATTTCGATTATGTCAAGCTCGTCTTCCGGCGCAGTCGTCTTTCTTCTCATCTGAGCTGCTCCATAACGTATTCCGCGTATTCTTCACACGTCGCGCCGGTATCTCTGCCGGTTATGACGAGGCGCTTGTCCTCGTGCATGCAGAAATCAAGCGCTTTTGTCAGTTTTTCGGATTCTTTCTGTCTACCTATGTGGTTTAAAAGCATTGCCGTGGCGCGGAGCATTGAGCAGGGATCCGCGTATTTCGCTCTTCCCTCCTCCACCATTCTCGGAGCGGAGCCGTGTATCGCCTCAAACATTGCGTAGCGCTTACCTATATTCGCGGAGCCCGCCGTGCCGACGCCGCCCTGGAATTCCGCCGCCTCGTCCGTTATTATATCGCCGTAGAGGTTGGGGAGGATGAACACCTCAAAATCTCTTCTGCGCTTTTCGTCAACGAGCTTTGCGGTCATTATGTCAATAAACCATTCGTCCGTCTGTATTTCCGGATATTCTTCGCCTATCTTTTTGCAGATATTCAGGAATTTTCCGTCCGTAGTCTTTATAACGTTCGCTTTCGTTACTATTGAAACGCGCTTTTTGCCGTTCTTGCGCGCAAATTCGTATGCTAAACGCGCTATCCTCTCCGTGCCCTCGGTCGTCGTAACGCAGAAATCTATCGCCAGATCGTCGGATACGTTTTGTCCCTTGCTGCCGACGGCGTAAGAGCCTTCCGTATTTTCACGGAAGAACGTCCAGTCTATGCCCTGCGCCGGGACTTTTACCGGGCGGACGTTTGCGAACAGGTCGAGCTTTTTGCGCATCATAACGTTTGCGCTCTCAATGTTGGGCAAACCGTCGCCGGCGTGCGGCGTGGTGGTCGGGCCTTTTAAGATAACGTGGCAGCCGTACAGTTCTTCAAGCACGTCGTCCGGTATCGCTTTGCCGCAGGCTATGCGGTTTTCTATGGTGAGCCCGTCTATGTTCTTTATTTCGATCTTCCCGGCGGCTATGTCGTCAAAGAGAAGTTTTCTCAACACCTTTTCGGACGCCGCGGTTATCGTCGGACCTATGCCGTCGCCGCCGCAGACGCCTATTACGAGTTTATCAAGTTTATTATAATCCGTAAAGTCTTTTACCTTTTTAATGTCCTCCGCTCTTTGCAGCTGTTCGTATAAAAGCGCTTTGTATTTCTCCGCCGCCGCTTCTACCGCGCTGTCAAATCTGTTTTCCATGTTCTTCCTCCGATTTAACAATATTTTAACATTTTATATGTTGTGACTTAATATGTCGATTCTTCGCGTTTCAAAATAGTTTTTTCATATAATTAGTCTCACAAACTATTTTAATTAGTCGGATTAACTGAATATTTTTGTGCCAACTAATCCACAAATTCCACAGGGTTATCCACGGATTTTTTGCCGTGTGAGTCTTCAAAAGCCTTATTTGGCGCGGTTTTCGCGTTTTTAGGCCTTTTTTACGTGTGGAATTCCACTCGGGGCAAAAACGCGAAAGTTTGTGAAATTTTATACCGCGGC
>JAEEGW010000188.1 GCA_016280525.1 Clostridiales bacterium | reverse complement strand
CAGGGCGGCATTTTCCGCGAAAATCAGGTAACTACGGAACGCGTTATGGACTCCGGCGCGCTTGAACGCGAGCGCGGCATAACTATTTTAGCAAAAAACACGTCCGTTCATTACAACGGCGTAAAGATAAATATCATAGACACTCCCGGGCACGCGGATTTCGGCGGCGAGGTTGAGCGCATACTCAAAATGGTGAACGGCGTCGTTCTGCTTGTTGACGCGGCGGAAGGACCCATGCCGCAGACTCGTTTCGTGCTCTCCAAAGCGCTTGAAATGAATCACCGCGTTATAATAGTTATAAACAAGGTTGACAGACCGGACGCGCGCCCGCACGAGGTCGTTGACGAGGTGCTTGAACTGTTTTTAGATCTTAACGCGACGGACGAGCAGTTTGATTCCCCGGTAATTTTCTGTAACGGCAGAGCCGGCACGGCGTCGCTTTCTCCCGATCATCAGGAGGAAAATCTAAAAGTCTTATTTGACGCGATAATAAACCATATTCCCTGCCCCGAGGGCGATGAGAACGGACCGCTTCAGCTGCTCGTTTCGTCCATCGACTACAACGACTACGTCGGCAGGATCGGCATAGGCAGGATAGAGCGCGGCGTTATAAAAGCCGGCCAGGAAATGACGATATGCAACTATCATAACCCGGACGTCACGCGCCGAGGAAAGATAGTTAAACTCATGCAGATAGACGGTCTGCGCCGCGTTGACGCGGAACAGGCGACCGTGGGCGACATAGTCTGCTTCTCCGGCGCCGAAGATATTGAGATAGGCGACACGGTGACGGCGGTCGACACGCCCGAACCGCTTGAATTCGTTAAGGTCTCCGAGCCGACGATGGAAATGACGTTTTCCGTAAACGACAGTCCGTTTGCCGGCCGCGAGGGCAAATTCGTCACGAGCCGTCAGCTCCGCGAAAGACTTTACAAAGAGCTTCTGCGCGACGTTTCGCTTAGAGTTGAAGACGGCGAGACTACCGACCAGTTCAAGGTGCTCGGCAGAGGCGAAATGCACCTTTCAATACTTATAGAGACAATGCGCCGCGAGGGCTACGAGCTTTGCTGCTCAACACCGAGAGTTCTGTTCAAGACCATCGACGGCAAAAAGTGCGAGCCTATGGAGCTCGTAACGATAGACGTTCCGAACGAATACGTCGGCGCCGTCATGCAGAAGCTCGGCGCCAGAAAAGGCGAGCTTCTTACAATGGAGCCTATAGGCGACACGAGAACGAAGGTTGAATACAACATACCGGCAAGATGCCTTATAGGCTACCGTTCCGAGCTTATGACGGATTCCCACGGCGAGGGCATAATAAACTCCATCTTCAACGGCTACGAGCCGTTTAAGGGAGATATTACGCGCCGCTTTACCGGTTCGCTTATAGCCAGCGAGGACGGCGAGGCCACGTCTTACGGTCTGTTCAACGCACAGGACAGAGGCACTATGTTCATAGGCGTGCAGACGCCCGTTTACGAGGGAATGATAGTTGGCGAATGTCCGAAAATGGTTGATATCGCCGTAAACGTATGTAAGAAAAAACATTTGACGGCGATCCGTTCCGCCGGCGCCGACGAAGCGCTGCGCCTTGTTCCGCCCAAGGTATTCAGCCTTGAGGAAGCTATCGAATTCATAGCGGACGACGAGCTTATGGAGGTAACGCCCAAATCCCTGCGCCTGCGCAAAAAGATACTTTCCAACGTTCAAAGACTCAAAACGGTCTTCAAAAAAGACTGACAGACCCGCGGCTGTGAAAAAACAGCCGCGTTTTTATCAGCAAAATTTTTATTATTGCAATTGACTTTTTATTTGATATGTGATATATTGATAATGTATAAATGCGGCGTTATGCCATAATTGAGAACCGACACAAGGAGATATCAAAATGAAGAAGCTTTTAAAAAGATCTTTGTCAGCCGTACTCGCGTCAGCCATGATAATATGCCTGATGCTCGGCGCGTCCGTTACGAGCGCGGCTGCGGGAATGGCGGGCGACGCCAACTGCGACGGCAGCACTGACAATAAAGACGTTCTGACGCTGTTCCGTTATCTTAGCGGCGCTTTGAACGACAGCGACGTCGATCTGATAGCCTGCGATACGAACGGCGACGGCAAAAAGAACAATAAAGACGTTACGGTGCTCTTCCGTCATCTGAGCGACAGCAGCGTTGCTATCTATTACGGCATGCCCAACGTTTACACGCAATGGGATTCAACCGCTCTGAAATGCTTTACGAACCCGAAGCAGACCACCGTTGCGCTTGATGACGACGGGATAAGGCTAACCTATGCAAAGGCAAGCGGCCTGACAGACCCTTACGTCATATTCAACGTTTCAAAATACGCGAAAGCCGTAGGGAAACCCGAGCTTACCGGTGAATACGGCGCATATATAGTATTAAAGGTATTATCAAACGCAGACGGATATATAGAAGTGTTCACACAGTCGCCCGCGGCGGGCGATTCATCGTCGGCTATATACAAGGCAGACGGCAAGTTCCATTACGTCATAGTCGATATGACCGACACCACGTTAACGACGCCCAAAAAGCTCAGCACCGTACGTTTTGACTGGGCGGGCGGAGAATCCACCATGAAGAACGGCGTCTATATGATAATATCCGAAATAGGATTCTTCAAAGATCTTGACTCCGCGCTGACGTATACGAACATGTCGGAAGAAGAATATGAGATAGATTATGAGCCCGAAATGCCGATACCGCCCGAGGGCGATATGGCAAATTACGTAACGTCAAATTCCGGCGCAACGATAGCGCGTTCCTCGTTTGACGGCACGGATACGGCGATGATCACGTCCTCGAAAACTCCCGTAAGATTTACGTTGGATCTGCGCGCTATTTCAGACTACTACGATAAATACGTTGAAAAAGGTATGTATCTGGGACTGCGCGTAAGAGCCGGAAACCAGATTTCTGCCACCATACAGCTTACCGGCGTCACGGACGTTTCGGGATATATGGTCTCGGTCACCGATCAGACCTGCGAAATAGACTGCGCGAACAACGGCTGGCAGGGCGTTATGTTCAATCTGCGCGACGTCGCGGTTTATGAAAAGATCCTGAAGAAGCTCAGCTTTACGGTAAACAGCTTTACGACGTCCGGAAGCATTGAAATAGGCGGTATCGCCGTAAGCGACAACATAAACGATGTGCTTGTATTCTGCGGACATCCGGAATACTGCCTGAACTACGACGAGACCCTTACGGACAACGACGAGCTTGCGACAACGGTCCTCACGGCTGAAAACGAGGACAGTTCGTTAAAACTCTGGTTTGACCAGTCTACCGAAAAAACGCTTAAGACCGATACGGAAAGCACCGGACGCACCGGCTACACCGTGAGAATGGCGAAGAACGAAGCGGAAAACTGCCAGTTCTTCTTAGCTCCGGCAAGAGATCTTAACGCAAGGATCGAAATTGAAGATTTCACAAATTCAAACGGCGACACGGTCCCCTTTGAAGCGTTTTACGAATACTATCATAACGTAACGAACGCTCTAAGGCCCGACGCCATACCGCCTCTCACCGGTCCCGTTGAAATAAAGAGCGGGAATTCACAGGGATTCGTGATACAGCTCACGACAACTGCCGACACACCGGCGGGACTTTACGAATCCGTCATCCACGTCTACGACAACGATACGGGCAGCGAGATAAAGCGCGCCGCCGTGGCAGTCAAGGTCTGGAATTTCGAGCTTTCCGAAAAAACCGAGCTCCGCACGGCGTTCGCTTTATGGGGCAGCTACGTTCTGGATTCATATAACTGGAACAACGTTGATTTTACCGACGTTCAGGTAATGGATAACTACTTTGAGTTCTTCCTCAAATACAGAATAAATATCATGGACAACCCGCACGGCCTGACTTCCGGATATGCAAACAGGATCATGAACATGGACAGAGTAAACACCGCCCGCTGGTCGAATCTTGATATGAGCATAGCGGAAGACAACGACGGCATCACACCGGTATGGATCGACAAAGTCATCTATTATCCCGGTGATCTTGACGAGCCGAGAGCAGACTGGCAGTTTGCACTGTTTAAAAGCATTACCGACAGGATCAAAGCGAATACGCCGGATTACAGAATGGTGATCCCGTTTGAACGCGACTGTGACCTGACCGCGGAAGGCACGATAACCACGTTTGATAACGCAGCCGTTGACTCGATAGAGTTTATGAAAGATTACGTAAGTATCTGGTGTCCGGAAACATTTTCTTTCACAACGCGCGACCTCAGCTTCATCTCGCGCACCACGTTCTTACAGAGCAAAGAGCAGGATCATAAATACGGCACTTTCATAGACAGGATGAATCAGGAAGTCGAAGGAGGAGACGAGCTCTGGGCTTACGTCTGCATCAACCCGAGAGCGCCTTACGCCAACTGGAAAGTCGATACGGACGGCACGGAAACTATCGTAAGCCTCTGGCAGATGAAGGAATACAACGTAACGGGCATGCTTTACTGGTCCGTTGACTACTGGAGAGTCAATTACTGGGATGAGTCCACTGCTTGGGCGTTCCCGAACGACGGCGACGGAATGCTTATATACAGCGGTTATAAATTCGGTCTGCCGACGCCGGTATCAACGCTCCGTCTTGAAAACATCCGCGACGGTATAGAAGACTATCAGATGCTCTGCATGCTTGAAGAAGCACTCGGTGAAGAGGCGGCAAACGATATGATAAGCCGCATCACGACAAGCGTTGTAACGTTTGCGACAGACGACGATTATATCCACGCAGTAAGAGTTCTCTTAGGCGATACGCTTGAAGAAGCTCTCAACCATTAAACGTTAAATAATACAAAAAGGGGCTGTTGCGTTAAGCAGCCCCTTTAATGTCCCGTAAGGGACAATTCACGTCCGTCAGGACAATTCATGCCTTAGGGGTTCCCCGATGCGAATTGATGAGCTTTGGGGGTTCCCGTAGGGCAATTCATGTGTCGAAAGACACAATTCATGCGCCGTTTTGCGGCGCCATTCATAGCCGACTGCGGATTTTTTCGTCTGAATGAATTGGCTTCGCCATGAATCGATGCTTGCGCATCATGAATTGACGGTAAATCGTCATGAATTGAATTGTACCAAGGCACAATTCATTAAGACTGCCGCGTCTGCGACAGTCCCTTTTTTTATTTAATATTCATTTAATTATATCAACTTCCGCAACTCTTACTACGCCGTTTTTGCCGTACGGGAACGGAGTTGCGCCGACTTTTAATACGTCGTCATCCTGCGTGAATTCAAGCTCTTCGCCGCCGTCCGTAAAGCGTACGCTTTTTACCTTGCCGGACAGACCCGTAAAGCAAACTTCCTTCGCCGGCCCGCCTATACCGAGATCGTGGATGAAAAGATATATCTTTTTGCCGTCTTTTAACGCAAAGTTTTTGCCTTCGCCCTTCACGCCGCACGGCTTTGCTTTATAAATACAGCCGCCGTAGTAATTTATCCAGTCGCCCATGCCGGATAAAAGATACTGCTGTAGCGGCAGTATGCTTCCGTCGCCGTCGGGTCCGACGTTGAGCAGCAGGTTTGCGCCGAGTTTGCGGCAGGCGCACAGCGTTTCTATCAGATACGGCAGACTTTTGTAATTCAGATCGAGTTTGCCTACGCCCCAGTGGTCGTTTATGGTGCAGCACATTTCCGCGGCAACGTACTTGCTCATGCCCTCTCTGTCCATCGGCTCGGGTCTTCCCTGCTCGTACGTCACGCTGTCTATCTCAATATTGCCGGTCCTGCCGCGGGCGTCAAGACCCGTGTTGTTGACTATTATCGCGTCCGGCTGATGACGGCGGATGACCGCGTAGAGTTTGTCCTCCTCCCAGTCCGCGTCCGGCTTTGACCAGTTGCCGTCAAACCACAGACCGCCTATTTTGCCGTAATTCGTACAGAGTATCTCCACGCTGTCGCGCAGATACTGCAGATACGACGGAAAATCGTCGTTGAAAGATCTCATATGCCAGTCAAGCGTGGTGTGGTAAAACATGGGCGTGATGCCCTCTTCGTTGCAGCCGTCGACGAATTCGCGTATCAGGTCGCGGCGGCAATTCGGCGCGTGGGGCGCGTCAAAGTCGGATAAGCCGCAGGTATCGTACAGCGAAAATCCCTCGTGGTGCCGCGAGGTAAGCGTTATGTATTTCATACCGGCGCGTTTTGCGATGCGAGCGATCGCGCGCGCGTCGAATCCGGACGGATCAAAAGACTCAAAAAGCTTATTGTACTCGTCGTCCGGTATTTTTTCAAAATGCTTTATCCACTCGCCTTTGCCGAGCTGCGAATACAGCCCGAAATGGATAAACATACCGAAAGCTTTTTCTTCAAATTCGGCGACTCTTTTCTCCGGTACAGGTATCATACTTTTTCCTTTCAAACATTTGCGCCCCCTCATTCGAAGAATGACGGGAGGGGGTAAGAGGGGGTTTGGGGGGTGTTGAGGGGTGGGACCACCCAAATGTGCGCTTTGCGCACACAATTTGTCGGCTACGCCGACACCGGTTTTTATTCTTTATTCTTTATTCTTTCTTATTTATTCTTTCGACGGGATCATAGGGGTTCCCCGACGCGAACCGGAGAGCGTTGGGGGTTCACGTAAAGCCCCCGCCCTACGAAATCATCTCAAAAATCCGTTTATTATCTGCTCTTCCGCTTCCGCCTCGGTCAGTCCGAGTGTCATGAGCTTTATGAGCTGTTCTCCGGCTATTTTTCCGATAGCCGCCTCGTGCACGAGCGACGCGTCAACGCAGTTCGCCTCAAGTCCGGGAACGGCTAAAATTCTACCGTTATCCATGATTATCGAATCACATTCCGTATGACCCGAACACTCCGCGTTGCCTATGATCTTCGCGTCGAATTTCTGGTACGAATCGTCTCTTGCAACGGAGCGGGAGACGACGTCCGCGTTCGATCCTTTGCCGTTCAGCTCGACCTCGTATACGCTTATCGCCCTCTGTTCTCCGTGCGTCATCAGGCGCTCTCTTACGACGAGCTTTGCGCCGTTATCAAGCACGGCTTTCGTTTTGCGTTCCGTGTCGTCCACGCCTTTTATCTGCACCATTTCCAT
>JAEEGW010000187.1 GCA_016280525.1 Clostridiales bacterium | reverse complement strand
TAAACCGTCTAAAAAGATAAAAGTCGCGCTTATGGGCTGCGCGGTGAACGGACCGGGCGAGGCGCGCGAATGCGATATAGGCATAGCCGGCGGCAAAGGTGAAGCGCTGCTGTTCAAAAACGGCACGCCTTTATACAAAGTTGAATACGATAAGATACTTCAAATACTGAAAGAAGAGATAAATAAACTGTAATGGGAAAAAAGCTGTCTGAAATTTTTAAAAAATACGTAGCCGATAACAACACGGAGAGAATGCTTTTAGCAGACGGTGAAGTCGAAAAAAGCATGTGGGGAGAAGATAAAAAGAGCTTCGTCGTACAGACGAAGTTTTCCCGCATTTACAGCAAAAAACAGCTTTATCAAACGGAAGAAAACTTAAGAGTTTTCTATGATATGAAGTTCATACGCATATCGCCTGTATACGACGCTGAGCTTCTGTCCGAAGACTATTTTAAAGAGATATTCATAGAATGCAGCACGCGCAAGGGAATGACGCGCGGTATGATACGCTCCTACACCGCGGATTTTGACGGCGATACTATTACGCTTAATATAAAACAGACCGATTCCGGTATGTCTCTTATAAACAACGCGAATTCAGCTTCCATAATATCCGACGTTATATTTGACGAGTTCGGCATAAGAAGGAAAATAGTTTTAAACAAAGTTGAAAGCGACGGCGACGATTACGATCTGATAGAGCGTGAAGCTGAGGCGGCTGAAAAAGAAGCAATGGAAAAAGCGCTTCTGCAGCTGAAGAATTACAGAGCGCCGGACCGCGACGACGACAGACCGGACAAAGAACAGATACAGAAAGAGCTTAAAGGCAAGCTCAGCTCTTTAAACGAAGACGATCCCTGGGACGACACGTCAGATCCGGCAAGGATCTGTATAGGAAAAAACTATTTTGATATCACCGGCGGCTCCGTTATATACGGAGAGGATTTTGATATAGACCCCGTGCCGATAAGGACTATAAACGGTCAGATCTCAAACGTATGCGTGGTAGGCGAGACGTTCGGCTTTGAGTCAAGAGAACTGCGCGGAAAAGAAAAGACTTCCGTGTATTTCTACGTTACCGACGGCGATTCAACGCTGAAAGTAAAATTCATGCTTACGTCCGAGGAAGCAAACCTGTTTTCCTTAAAGGACGGAACCTCCGTCGCCATAAAGGGAAATATAAAAATAGACACGTATGACAGAGATTATCAGCTCATTCCTCATTCCATAAAAAAGATAAAGCGGCTTTACAGGCAGGATAACGCGCCGGAGAAACGCGTTGAGCTTCATCTTCACACGCAGATGTCGTCGCTTGAATCGACTATACCGCCTGATACCGCCGTCAATATAGCGGCGTCGTGGGGACATAAAGCCATAGCGATAACGGACAGCGGAAACGCGCAGGGTTATCCCAAAGCGATGATAACGTCCGAAGCGCTTGCAAAAGCCGGCACGGATATAAAAGTAATATACGGTATTGACGGATATTTCGTTGACGATACGCAGAGAGCCGCATACGGCAGCGATCTGGGTATGCTTGACGACGAATTCGTAGTGTTCGATACGGAGACCACGGGTCTTTCGGCACTGTCAAACAGACTTATAGAAATAGGCGCTGTAATTGTAAAAAGCGGCGAGATAATAAGCACTTTTGAGACGTTTGTCGACCCGGAGACCGATATACCGGACGATATAACGAAACTGACCGGTATATCGGACGATATGGTCGCGGGCGCGCCGCACGAGGAAGACGCCGTTAAAGCTTTTATCGAATTTGCCGGACACAGAACTTTTGTTGCGCACAACGCGCCGTTTGACATAAACTTCATATCCGCCGCGGCGAAACGCCACAACATACCGTTTGACCCGAAATACATAGATACCGTTCCGCTTTCAAGATATCTGAATCCGGAGCTGAAGCGCCATAAGCTCGATATCGTGGCTAACCACTACGGTTTGGGCGATTTTGAGCATCACAGAGCGTCCGCCGACGCGGAAATGCTCGCGCTTATATTCTTTAAAATGTGCGATAAACTTCGTGCGGACGGCATTGATTCGATAGACGAGCTGAATTCGTCGATGGCGGGCGGAACGGAATTCATAAAGCAGAAAAACAGAAGGATAGTTCTGCTTGTCAAAAACAAAGCGGGCTTGAAAAATCTGTATAAGCTCATATCATATTCAAACTTAAAGTATTTTTACCGCAATCCTTTAATACCTAAATCAGTCTTATCCGAGCACAGAGACGGGCTTATCATAGGCTCCGGATCTTATAAAGGCGAGCTGTTCCAGGCCATTATCGACGGCAAGTCTGACGACGAATTAAACGATATTATAGAATATTACGACTATCTTGAAGTTCAGCCCGTTGAATGCAGCTACGATCTTATAAAACGCTCCACTGTATCCGGTGAAGAACAAATAAGATCGATAAACAAAAGAATTATCGAGCTCGGTATAAAGAACGGAAAGCCCGTCTGCGCGACGTCCGGATGCAACGTTTTGGATAAAAGCGACGAGATAGGAAAGCATCTTTTGTATCACGGCAAAAAGGTTAAAATAGACGATGACGACGTTGCCGTGCATTTCTATAACACGGAGGAAATGCTGGAAGAATTTTCCTATCTTGACGAGCAGACCAGATACGACGTTGTGATAAGATACCCGAATGAAGTAGCGGATATGATCGAAAAAGTGCGTCCTATACCGACCGGCAAATATCCGCCGAGCATAGAGGGCGCGGACGACGAGCTGAAAGATATCTGCTATAAGAATATGCACCGCCTCTACGGCGACGATCCGCCGAAGATAGTAAAAGACAGGCTTGAAAGGGAACTGACGCCTATTATCAAGCACGGATTCGGCGTTTTGTACGTGATCGCCAAAAAGCTCGTTGAAAACAGCGAATCAAAGGGTTATCAGGTTGGCTCGCGAGGCTCGGTCGGTTCTTCATTTGTCGCGACAATGTCAAATATAACGGAGGTAAACCCGCTGCCGCCGCATTACAGATGCCCGAATTGCAGAAGATCCGAATTTATAACCGACGGTTCCGTCGGCTCGGGATTCGACTTGCCGGAAAAGAACTGTCCCGACTGCGGCACGCCCTACGTCCGCGACGGACACGATATTCCGTTTGAAACGTTTTTGGGCTTTGACGGCGACAAATCGCCCGATATTGACCTTAACTTCTCGGGCGACGTCCAGGCGGACGCTCACAAATACACCGAGACGCTGTTCGGCGCCGAAAACGTTTTCAGAGCCGGAACGATCGGCGGCATAAAGCCGAAAACGGCTTTCGGTCTGCACGTTATCAAGTATATTGAAGACAACGGGATAGAACTCCGCAACGCAGAAGTACAGCATCTCGTAAATATGATCGTCGGATGCAAGCGCACAACGGGCCAGCATCCCGGCGGAATCATAGTCGTTCCGAGAGAATACGAAGTTTACGATTTCACACCGGTACAGCACCCCGCGGACGATCCGAAATCCGATATAATAACAACGCACTTTGCGTTTGAATATCTGCACGATACGATACTCAAACTCGATATACTCGGCCACGATGTTCCGACAAAATACAAGATGATAGAGAAGTACACCGGCACGAATATACTTGACACGCCGCTTACGGACCCGCAGGTCTACAAGCTCTTCACGTCAACGGAGCCTCTCGGCATAACTCCGCAGGATATAGACGAGACTAATTCGGACAAACCTTTATCAAGCGGCACGTTCGGTCTGCCGGAGCTGGGTACGAAATTCGTGCGTCAGATGCTTGAAGACGCGCAGCCTAAAAACTTTTCCGATATGCTACAGATATCCGGTCTGTCTCACGGCACGGGCGTTTGGCTTGACAACGCGCAGTCGCTTATAAAAGACGGCGTGTGCGATATTTCCCAGGTAATAGGAACACGCGACAGCATAATGGTATATCTGCTCTATAAAGGGCTCGAGCCGAAAATGGCGTTCCAGATAATGGAGATAGTAAGAAAAGGCAATAAACCGCCCAAAGTCTTAACGGAAGAACACTTTAAGGCAATGAGAGAGCACGACGTACCGGAATGGTACATACAGTCATGCCTTAAAATAAAGTACATGTTCCCGAAAGCGCACGCGGCGGCGTACGTTATATCCGCAATAAGGCTCGGATATCACAAGATCTACAATCCGCTTGAATTCTACGCGGCGTTCTTTACCGCCGCACCGGACGGATTTGACGCTTCGCTCGTTATGAAAGGGAAGAGCGCCGTTAAAGAATGGATGCTTGAGTACGGCAGAAACAACGATAAGACGGCAAGAGACGACGATATTTACTCTACCTGTCAGCTCGTACTTGAGGCTATGTGCCGCGGCATCAAATTCCTGCCAGTTGCGCTCAACAAATCCGACAGCAAGGCGTTTTTGCCGGAGCACGGCATGATCAGATTGCCGTATGCCAGCTTAGGCGGCCTCGGCGAGAGCGCGGCAGAAAACATTGCGGAAGCGTGCAGAAAGTATCGTATAAACTCCGTTCAGGATCTTAAACAGTACGCAAAGCTCTCAAACAGCGTTATAGAACTATTGCGCAAAGAGGGAGTTTTGAAAAACCTTGACGAAACGAACCAGATAACCATGTTTTCTATGCTCAATAATTATTCGGAGGACGAATAAAAGTTATGAAGATCTTGAAAGCTCTTCAAAAGGAAATGGAAAATAAGCCCGCCGGCTGTTTCTGCCCGGATTTTTACCGCTGCAAAGGCTATGAAAAATCAGACGGCAGATCGCCGTCCGCCGTGCGTGCGGACGGTATAGCCGCGTTGTTTACGAAAGCGGAGCCTTATATTTACAAAAACGATCTTATAGTCGGCAGTATAAGACCGTATTTCGTTTCATTGAATGAGGATGAAATAAAGAGCGTAAACGGCTATATGGCAAAATACCCGGAACGCGGATTTCTTAAAAACGCGGACCATTTCGCACCGGATTATTTTACGGCGGTAAAAGTCGGCATACCGGGACTTTTTGACAGGATCGAAAGATCGATAGTATCTCATTCAGACGAACCGGATAAAGTAGAATTTCTGTATTCAATGAAAGAAACGCTTTGCGCGTTTTGCGATAAGCTGCAATTATACGCGGACAAAGCTGAAGAGCTTTTTAATGCGGAAGGATACGAAAAATCGCGGCTTCAAAAGATAAGAGAAAACTGTATAACGCTTATAAATTCCGCGCCGCAGACGTTTGAGCAAGGGCTGCAGCTCGTGTGGATGCTGCATATATGTTTTGTATCGGAGGGCAGATACGCGATGGCTCTCGGCAGGATCGACAGATATCTGTATCCGCTGTACGAACGCGATATAAATAACGGTTTGATTGATGAAGAATACGCGGAGGAGCTTTTATCAAACGTTTTTGCAAAGATATGCGAGCGCAGATACACGGGCGGCGACGACGTCGTCAATATCTGCATAGGCGGTGTTGACGAAGATGGGATTTGTTCCGTAAACGGTCTGTCATACCGCGTTCTTCACGCCGTAAGAGACGTGAATATGCCCGGACCGAACCTCTCCGCGAGAATAACGGCTGACTGCCCGGATAAGTTCCTTGACGAGTGCCTTAAAGTTATAGGCACGGGTCTGGGATATCCGGCGCTCATGAACGACGACGTGAATATGGCGGCTCTTGCACGTAAAGGATACGATATAAAGGACGTACGCAACTACTGCATGGTCGGCTGTATCGAGAACTTTATAACAGGAAAACAGCCGCCATGGGTAGACGGGCGTTTCGATCCTATCAAATATCTGCTTGCGATATTTGAGCGTAACGACGACGATGCACTTGATAACATTTCGTCAATGGACGAATTCATGGCGATATATAAAGAAAATCTGGCTGAGGGTGCGTGCGATTACGTTAAATGCACGAGAGCGGCGTCTTACGTTGCCGATCCGGAAAATCATACGTCGCCGTTTATGTCCTGCTTCTGTGATTTCTGTATTGAAAGAGGACTTGACATAAATATGGGCGGCAGTAAATATCCGTCCGTTCACGGCGCGGTGCTTATGGGTATAGGGACCGTAAGCGACTGTTTATCCGCTATAGAAAAGACGGTTTATATTGACAAAACCGCGTCATTATCTGTAATAAAAGAAGCGATAAACAACAATTTTGAAGGCTTTGAAGAGTTGAGAAAAACGCTTCTTGAAGCTCCGAAATACGGCAACAACGACGGCTTTGCGGACAAATACGGCGTGTGGTATACGAATACGCTGTCCGATATGTTTGACGGCTATACGACAAACGACGGCGGCGCGTATTACACGGCCATGGCGGCGAATATTTCAAATATAGACGCCGGCAGACACTTATCCGCTACGCCGGACGGCAGACTTGCGGGTAAGCCGTTATCTGACGCCGCGTCGCCTACGTACGGCTGCGATATAAGAGGCGTCACGTCAACGCTTTTAAGCGTTTCAAAACCTGATTATACGCGCTGCGCGTGCGGAACGGTCGTCAATCAGAAATTCTCGCCGGACGCTTTCAAAGACGGCAAGCGCGATAAGCTTCTGCAGCTCATACGCGTATATTTCAGCCGCGGCGGCCAGGAGATACAAATAAACTCCACGTCTCGCGAAGTATTGCAGGACGCTATGGATCACCCGGAAAAATATCCGTCACTCGTTGTAAGAGTTTCCGGTTTTTCAGCGATCTACATAACACTGTCAAAAGAAGTCCAGGAAGATATCCTTAGCAGGACGCAGCAAACGATATGAAGAAATTGAACGTATCGTGCATCCAGCGTTTTTCTACCGGAGACGGACCGGGAATAAGAACGACTGTATTTTTAAAAGGCTGTAATTTAAAATGCCCGTGGTGTCACAATCCCGAGAATATCTCGCCAGAACCGCAGATGCTTGAATACAGAAACGCGAACAAGATAGTATCATACGGAAAAATAATGACCGTTAAAGAAGTCGTATCCGATATTATGGAGGATATTGAATTCTACCGGGCGGGAGACGGCGGCGTTACGTTAAGCGGTGGAGAGCCTATGCTTCAGTATGGAGCCGTTTCCGAGCTGTGCTCGGAGCTTCACAAAAACGGCGTTTCCGTAATCATAGATACAGCCGGATGCGTACCGTGGGAGAATTTTGTATCTGTTATTGACAGCGCGGATATATTCTACTACGACTATAAAACCGCAGACGACGAAGCTTATAAAAATATCTGCGGCGGCGACAAATCGCTTGTGCTGTCAAATCTTTGCAGCCTTTTGTCAAACAAAAAAAGCGTTCACGTAAGGATCCCTCTCATCCCGGGATTCAATATGAGCGAATCGGATTGCGAGAATATATGTGCTGATCTTTTGTCGGCCGGCGCAGAGTACGT
>JAEEGW010000030.1 GCA_016280525.1 Clostridiales bacterium | reverse complement strand
GCCGAGGAGCATTGCGTCTTCAACGGCGGCGAAATAGTCGGAATCAAACGCTCCGCCGCCCTTGCCGAACACCTTCATGACGAGGATCTGCGCGTCCGGCGCCTGTCCCTGCGTCAGAACCGACGACAGCGCGTCGGAAAACCCGCCTTTGCCGTCGGGCACGTAGCGGTTTGCCGCCGCTATGCCGGCAACGTGAGAGCCGTGCTCTCCCTCGGTATCGTTCAAGTGCGTTATATCCGTATCGTTATCAACGTAGTTATACGCAAACGGTATTTTTGACGTCAAATATACGTCGTCTGCCGACAGATCCGGGTTTCTCTTTTTTACGTTCAGCTGATCGAAGACCGCTTCGATATCCGCTTTCGTTATAACGTCGACGTTTGAAAATTCGGAAAGCGCGTGTTCGTAAGCTTCCTCGTCAAACGACAGATGCTTCGTATCTATGCCCGTGTCGATTATGGCGACGGAGCTGCCCGCGCCGGTATAACCGTCCGACCAGGCGGTGTAAGTATTCGTCATTTCCCCGGCTAAGATCATATCCGGGTCGGCTGCATTGTCCGTATATACGTCTTCTGTTTCGTAATACGTTTCGATGATGACGTCTTTGACCTCGGACAGTTTTTTTATCTCGTCTATCTTGCCGTATTCGACGTTTGCGGAAATAAGGTTTGCGGAAAGCGTCAGATTCCAGACGACGTCAAGAGTTTCGCCGCCCAAAACGGACTTTGATATTTTTTCTGAGACCTTGTCCTGATCCGATTTAAGCTTTGCGCGGTAATTCTCCGCCGCTCTGCTTTTTGTCGCGGCGTCGGGCGAATATTTTTCCGTCGTCGGAGCGCCTTTTAAAACTATGGAGACGCGCACCGTGTCGTCTATACCGTACTGTTCCGCATCTTCCGTATCTTCTTTACCGAAGTTTTGCGACAACGAGCCCGAACCTTCTCCGAGCTTTGCTTTATACCATCCGTCCGGCCGTCCGCCGTCCGCGGCGTAGACCCCGGTCGGTATGACCGATGAGATCATAAGTACCGCCAGTACGATCGCAACCAGCTTGTTTTTCATATATCACACGTTCCTTTCCCGGTCTGTACGGGTATTTTTATTTTAAGCCTCTCATCCATCTGATGGATAACGGGATCCATTCCGCGACGGCGTCGTTTATCATTTCGGGGAAGCCTACGGACGTTTCCTCTTCGGCTAACGCGAGGCCGTGCGGGCCGTGCGGCCAGATATGCAGCTCAAACTGCTTGCCCGCCGCCGCCAGCTTGTCCGCCATACGTATGGAATTTACTATCGGGACCGCGTTATCGTCCGAGGTAGACCAGATAAAGCACGGGGCTGTCTGCTCTCCGACGTGAAGCTCAACGGAAAATCTTTCAAACTCTTCGTCCGTCGGCTCGGGTTTGCCTATTATGTTTACCATACTCGGCCTGTGCGAGCCTTCCACCGCGGAGATGACCGGGTACGCGAGCACCGTGCCGTTAGGCTTGTTTATTCCGCGCGGGAAATCCGGGCCGAGTTTCTCTCTGAGCCACGGTTCGTCCCAGAACGTGCCGAGCGAGGCGCAGAGGTGACCGCCTGCGGAAAAGCCGACGGCGAACACTCTGTTTTCGTTTATATTGAATTCCTTTGCGTGCTCGCGTATGTACTTCATGGTGTACGAAGCCTCTACGAGCGGCATGAAGCCGCCCGCTTTTTCCGCGCAGGAATAGCGCAGGCAGAACACGTTCATACCCGCCGCAAGATATTTTTTGACTATCGGCTCCGCTTCTCTGTCGGAGCACATGGCGTATGCGCCGCCCGGTAAAACGAGCATCGCGTCACGCACGTAATTCGGCATTTCCGGCGATTCCTCGCAGATGTAGCAGGTAAGTCTGCCGTTCTCACATATTTTTTCATCAAAAACTCTCATTTTTTGCCCTCTCTATAATAAATCTTTAATGGAATCAAGCACTATGTCCGGCATCTGTTCCGGAGAAAGGCCGTCAAGCTCGCTTTTTTTCGTTTCTCCGGACAGTACGAGCACCGCCGTCATGCCGGAGTTTTTGCCAAGCGCTATATCGGTATAAAGTCTGTCGCCGAATATGCAGGCGTCCTTCGCCTCGATACCGGTATAAGAGAATATCATCTCCGCCGTGTCCGCGTAGGGTTTGCCGAAAAACCGCGGTTTTACGCCCGTTGACGCGGTTATCGCCGCGGCAATCGCGCCGCTGTCCGGTATGAAGCCCGTCTCCGTGGGACAGTTGAAATCCGGATGCGTGCACAGATATTCCGCGCCGCCGCGTATGAGCGTGCACGCCCTCTCCAGCTTTTCGTACGTCAGCTCCGTGTCAAAACTGCTGACGACTATATCCGCGTTGTCAGATAAAATTATCCCGGCGTCGGCAAAGCTCTGTTTCAGAAGCTGTGTACCGAGCAGATAAACGCTTTTGCCCGCGCGTTTTTCTTTTAAGAAACGCACGGTCACGTCACCGGACGTTAAAAGCTCGTCCTGCCGCGGCTCAAAGCCCATGCGGGTGAGCCTTTTTATATAAAACTCCGGAGATTTTGACGCGTTGTTCGTAAAAAACAGCACGCGCCTGCCCTGCCTGCGGAGCTTTTTTATATATGAAACGGCAAAGGGGAAAGCGTTTTCCCCTAAATATATCGTGCCGTCCATATCAAATACGTATAGTTTTTTGTCTATTTTCATTGCTGCATGTTTGCTAAAAGCGCCGCGCCTATAACGGTCGCGTACTGCGAGTTCTTCGGTATTATATAATTTTCCGCGAATATTTCGTTTAACTCTTTGAATTTCGGCTCGCACTGCGGTATCGTAGTCAGATTTCCGGTGAGGACGATGTCGGATACGCCGCAGGAGCGCGCCGCGAAGCGCGCTATCATACCGGCGGTCTCAAACACCATGTTCAGCAAGCCCGCCGCAAGATCGCCGCGCGTAGCAAGGTCGTCCACTTTGCCGAAGTTCGCCGCGGTCAGATTTGCGGGAAGTCCGAAATCCTTGTCCGTCATTTCCTTTATCTGCAGATCCACCTTTTCCACGTCGCCCGCGGCGGCAAGCTCCACTATGGAATCTATGTTGCTGACGCCCCCGAGCATCTTTTTGGAAAGTCCTATAACCGTGCCGCCGCCGACGCCGGTGCCGCCCAGATACTCAAACGAATACTTCCCGTGGGAATAGTCTCCGTAAGTTATGGACGTGCCGGTGCCCATACTGACTATAACGGCTTTTTTCAGTTTGGAAAGATACAGTCCGCCTAAGCCCACGCACTCAAATTCCTTAACGTGCTCGCAGGAGAGCCCGTATATGGGATTTTTTATCATGGTGGAGCCGACGCCGGTTATCATCACTTTTTCTATATCCGAAATGGACAAACCGTTTTCGCTCGTGAATTTGCCGAAAGCGCCGTACACGCTCGTCACCGGGTCCGTCGCACGGACCAGAATGGGGCTTATTAAATTTTTCTCGTGGTCAAAACCGACTATTTTCGTAGTGCTTCCGCCTACGTCTATACCGACAATTACTTTCAATTATTTATCCTCCCCCGGATCAGTTATTTGACAAGTATCTGAACAAAAGCGTCACGTCTTTGTTATTGACCTTGCCGTCGTTATTGAAATCGCAGTTTGATAAAACAACGCTTACGTTCGCTCCGCTCAGATATCTGAACAGCGCGGTAACGTCCTTGTTGTCAATTTCTCCGTCGCCGTTCACATCGCCTTTATCGGGATCGCCGCTCTCTTCCTCGGTCAGCGCTATTACGTAATATTCGTCATCGTTCAGCTCAAACGTTATAGTCAGGTTATCCTCGTCAAACACAGGATCGAGCTTTGTCAAGACTCCTCTTTTGTTGCTGCTGTAGAACGACACGTCGCTGATACTGTAACCGTACGGGATCATATCGGCAAACGCGCTGAAATCTATCATAACGTTCACCTTGCCGCTCGGCTGCACGCGGCTGCCGTTCTTTTCGGCTTTTATGCTTACGGCGTAGAAATCAAGGCTGCCGTCAAGGCCTGCGCTTATCGCCAGGTATAACAGCGTATTATCGTACGGGTCAAGTCCGTCTATTGTGATGACCGTGCCTTTCTCGTACTTGTCGTCGTCTAAGACCGTGAGCATCGAAAGCATACCGTCGGTGTTTGACGTGACGTAAGCGTGAGTATCGTAATACGATTCAACTACCGTTATCGTAAACTCCGACGTCCTTCCCATTATTTCCGCGGTCGCGGTAAACGTTCCGCTTCCCAGACAGTAGGGGTTGAGCATCTGCGCGGGATCCATATCGATATGCACGTAATAAGTCTCGCCCTCGTACTCAATCTGACCGATGCCTGACGCAGTCGATCCGTCGTCTAACGTTACGGTGACCTCTACGTCTCCGAAAAATGCTTCGCCGCGCTCGTATTTGCCGGTCTTGGCGTTATATACCGCGTATCTGTATCCGTTCTTGTCTTCAAACAGCGTTACGTCGTTTACGGCAACGGATACCGCCGCGTTTTCTATTATTTCAACAGTGAACTGCGTGCCGTGAGCGCCTTCGAGATACAGGGTCGCCGTATGGGTGCCTGTATCCCATCTGTTCTGGTCCTGCGTATCCGAGATCTCTGTGTGATAGCGATGATGGAACTCGTCGTCATCGGAGGTTATGCTGCTTCCGTCCGTGTAAATCACGGTTATATGCGGGAAGTAATGGTAGATACCGAACTCGTCCGTCTGCGTGCCTTTTATGATAGTCACACCGTCGACTATGACCTCGCTTATATCAATGACGTTTACGGTAAACGCGGTCGACGTTCCGCAAATCTTTGCCGTGACCGTGTTTTCTCCGGCGTGCCACGGCGTTTCCTCGGTCTGCCAGCCGCTTAAGACGAGGTAATACAGTTCATCCTCGTACCGGAACTCTACCTCCGCGTTTCCGCCGCCGTTATCGATCCACCAGTCGGCAAGCTGAAGCTTTGTCGTCTTTCCGTCAACGGTCATAGTGACCGTCAGCTCTGTAGGTCTTACAGCGTATTCTTTATACGCTCCGTTTTCCGTTGTGAACAGGACTTCGTATTCATAAACGGACTCCGGCTCTACGGTAATGCTCTGTATATGCAGGTTCTTGTAAACGTTTACTCCGAAACCGCCTCTTTGTATCACGGAGCCGGTGTCGTCTATTATAAGCACCTCCGCGTAGTTGGCGTCGCCCACCGTCCAGTCGCGGTACATCTGATCGTCCGTCAGCTCTACCGTATACGATTCGCCGTTATACTCAAACGAGCGGCCGCTTATGGTAACGGAGCGTTCTATTCCGGTCTGCCATTCCACGCATCTGAACAGCGTATCGTATCCGGACTCGAGCATTGAAAGCACCGTATAGTCCGTTATGCCCGTATCGGGATCCGTATACAGAAGTTTTATCTCTTCCCAGAACGCGGCGGCGTCAAACTCACCGGGCGCGTATTCCGTACCGGTGCAGACGCCTATATATCGGCCGTCGTCCGTGACCTCAAGGAATCTCCACGTTATGCCGGCAAATATGTATCTCATATCCATATCGTTTTGCAGCTCGTCGCGCGTCATTCCGACCGTCATAAACGCGTAATCATCCGCAAAGCGGTCAAAGCAGCAGGCTTCTATTCCCTGTACGAACGTTATGCCGGCGTCGTCCAGGTTT
>JAEEGW010000186.1 GCA_016280525.1 Clostridiales bacterium | reverse complement strand
CCGCTGTCTGAGAGGACACAACGGCGCTATATACTACTTCAATCATGTATAATACCATACTTTTTCAAAATAATCAAGACTTTTTTTCAAAAAAATAAAAATTTTTACCGCATATTCAATAAACATAGCGTTGACAAATATGAAAATCGGTGGTAAAATACGATTGAGGTATGATTTTATGAAAATGAGAACAGGCATTTCAAGCGCGTGTTTTTACCCGCTTGACACAATAGAATCGCTGAAGGAATGCGTAAAAGGCAATTTTGACCTTGCCGAAATATTCATAAACACGCACAGCGAGATGTCCGGGGAGTATTACAGGGAAATGAAGGCGTTTATAGACGATTCGGGCCTGCAGATACTTTCAGTACATCCTTTCACGTCCGGGTATGAAAACGTCATATTTTTCGCCGGATACGAGAGAAGGATAGAAGACGGCGTGGAGTATTACAAGAATTATTTTGATTTTGCCGCGCGCCTCGGCGCGAAGTTCGTCGTATTTCACGGCAATAATATGAAAAACAAATTCTGCGGATTTGAAAGATACGCGCAGATCTTCACGAAAATAAACGAATGTGCGCATACGTTCGGCGTCGAGCTGATACACGAGAATACGACGTGGTGTATAGCAAGGGACGCGGAAGGCGTGTCAAAGCTGCGCGCCGCCTGCCCGGATATGAAATTCGTGTTTGACGCAAAACAGGCGTGCCGCGGCGGATACGACCCGTACGCCGTGCTCCGCGCCATGGGAGATCACGTAGTCCACGTCCATATAAACGACTGGGCGGACGGCCACTGCACGCCGCCGTGCATGGGAAAACTCGATATGAAGCGGATAATAGACCGCCTGTACGAAGTCGGTTATCAGGGCGATACCGTGGTGGAAGTCTACCGTGAGAATTTCACGGATATATACCAGCTTGAAGCGTCGGCGAAACTCATTCAGAAAATAATAAGGAAAGAATAAAAGGTGTCGCTGCGCGACATTCCGTGCGCCGAAAACGGCGCTCTTGGGGCTCCCCGCCCCCCTTACCGCCCCAAACCCCACCATCCCCCCGATACTTTATCGGGGCTTTTTTGTGGCTTCCGCGCGGCTTAAGGAAACCCCAAGAGCGCGAAGCGCACAGATCGTCGCGAAGCGGCTCCGATTTTTATTCTTTATTATTTCGGGCGACCGTTGGTCGCCCCTGCCGGTTGTCCGTCGAGGTGCAAATGCGCCGATAAAAAAATCTGTTTATAAAAAAATTGCAAGTATCAAAAAATATACTTGCATTTTTTATATTTTTGTGATATAATAACCGATAATCTGTTCAGGAGGAGAAAAATAATGCTTGATATAAGAAAAGAAAGAACAAAAACGCCGAAAACAAAGCCGGATTATGACAATCTCGGTTTCGGCAGATATTTTACCGACCACATGTTCCTGATGAACTATGACGAGGGAAAAGGCTGGCACGACGCGCGTATCGTTCCTTACGCTCCGTTTGAGCTTGAGCCGTCCTGCATGGTATTCCACTATGCGCAGGAAATGTTCGAAGGTCTGAAGGCGTATATGACGAAAGACGGAAAGATACAGCTTTTCCGCCCGGACAAAAATATTGAGCGTATGCATAATACGAACGAGCGTCTCTGCATCCCGCAGATCCCGAACGAGGACGTACTGCAGGCCATAACCGAGGTCGTTTTATTTGACCGCGACTGGATCCCGACAAAAGTCGGCACGTCGTTATACATCCGTCCGTTCATCATCGCTACCGATCCGCATCTCGGCGTTCATCCGTCGCATTCATATATATTCTGCATAATCTTATCGCCCGTCGCGGCGTATTATGCCGAGGGCATCAACCCCGTCAAGATATTCATAGAGCACGACTACGTCCGCGCCGTCAAGGGCGGCACCGGCTTTGCAAAGGTCGGCGGAAACTACGCTTCCTCCCTTAAAGGTCAGGAAAAAGCGGCGAAACTCGGTTACTCTCAGGTACTTTGGCTTGACGGTATTTACAGAAAATATATAGACGAGGTCGGCGCCATGAACGTGTTCTTCGTCATAGGCGACGAGGTGGTCACACCGTCTTTAGCGGAAGGCAGCATACTTCCCGGCGTCACGAGAGCGTCCTGCATAGAACTGTTAAAGAGCAAAGGCTATAAGGTCAGCGAAAGAAAAATATCCGTTGACGAGCTTTACGAAGCGTACGACAAAGGCGAACTGAAAGAGGCGTTCGGTACGGGAACCGCCGCCGTCATCTCGCCTATCGGATCCCTTGACGACGAGAACAAGAAAGCCGTTATAAACAACGGAGAAATAGGCCCGATCTCGCAGATGCTGTACGATACTCTGACCGGCATCCAGTGGGGCAATCTGCCGGATGAATTCGGCTGGATAAAAGTAATAGGCTGATGGAATTTAAAGTCCCGCCCGAATACGAGGGGAAGCTTTTGCGTGAATTTCTGCGCAGCGTCCCCGGTATTTCGGGCGGAATTTTGACGGAGCTCAAACGCAGCGAAAACGGCATCACCGTGAACGGAGTGCAGAGGACCGTGCGTTTTGTCCTGCACGAAGGCGATACCGT
>JAEEGW010000185.1 GCA_016280525.1 Clostridiales bacterium | reverse complement strand
GCATATAGGCTCATTTTGCTGCTCCTTTGTGTTTAATGTTGTCTTGTCAACTCCATTATACCAAAGAAAGCTTTATGAGTCTATACTTTATTTAATTTTTGTTGCACTTGTATTGTACATCCATCATTAAGAATTAAGAATTAAGGATAATCGCTTGATTCATTGTAGGGGAGGGGTCTCCCCTCCCGAGTTAAGAGTTATGAGCTTAGAGTTGAATAAATATCTTAAAAATCTTGACCGGATAGAGGTCGTAATGACCTTTGCCTGCACGGGAAAGTGCAAGCACTGCCAGAACGGCGAGCCGGAAAACACAAAAGAGCATATAAACGCGCAAGCCGTGATAAAAGCGATACGGCAAGTAAATGAATTATATAAAATAAAGACCGTAATGACGTTCGGCGGCGAGCCGCTTTTATATCCCGGCGACGTATGCGCCATACATAAAGCGGCGACGGAGCTCGGTGTCGCCAAAAGGCAGATCATAACGAACGGATATTTTTCAAAGGATAAAAACAGAATCGAAGAAGTCGTCAGAGGACTTGCCGAAAGCGGCGTAAACGACCTGCTTTTGTCCGTCGACGCGTTCCACCAGGAGACCATACCGCTCGGACCCGTCAAATACTTTGCGGAATGCGTCGTAAAAGCGGGTATCCCGTCGGTTATCACCCCCGCGTGGCTGAAAAGCGAGGACGATAACAACGCGTATAACGTACGGACGAGACAGATAATAGCCGGGTTTGAGCCGTATCATATCCCGATCTGTGAGGGCAACGTGATCTTCCCGAGCGGAAACGCGCTCAAATACCTGCGCGAATACTTTGAAGACGACGTTACAGAATGGTCTCTGTACGACGAAGACCCTGAGGACGTAAGGGCCCTTTCGTTTATGCCGGACGGCGGAGTGCTTGACGGGAACGTATATGAAACGGATATAATTGAGATAATCAGGGCGTACAAACCCTAAAGGAATATTAAGAATTCAGAATTAAGAATTCAGAATTCAGAAAGAACAAAAGAAGTTATGTAGGGGAGGGGTTTCCCCTCCCGAGTTAAGAGTTAGCAGAGGTGGAAAAAAATGAGGATTTTTTTGTTGATAGTTGGCATAGTGCTTCTTGCTTCCTGCGTTTTGTCGGTCTTATACGCCGCGCTGAATCTGTACGGATATCATCACGTGCTTGACGGATCGAACGATCTTTACAGGAACTTACATAACAGAGCGACGGTCTTCTTTATCGTCTCGGCGGTGCTTCTCCTGCTCGGCGTCGCGTGTCTGATAATCCGCGCAAAAATATAATCGCGCCGGGTCCTTATAATATTTAAAAAGGTATTGTGATATGAAAACAAAAAAGAAGGGCAATAACTGGACGGCGTACTTTGACCCGGAAACGGGGCGGTATTTTGCCGAGATAATGTATACTAGCCGCGAGGGGCGCGAGCAGTATAACTACGAGATAACAGCTGATATTTACAGCCGCCTCGGCACCTTCGGCGACGACGTGGAAAACGAAAGACTGATAAAAACGGCGGATATGACGTATTCGTTTGAAAACACGATGTACGGCACGCTCGGCCCGGAAAGAACGGTCTGGGATGAAGAAGCAAACGAAGCGATGATAAAAGCGGTAAAGCGGCAGGAAAAGAAGAAGAAAAACTGACAGCAAATTACGTTTTGCGATAAAGGAGACGGGCGCGATAGCACATTCGGGCGCCACCCCCCACGGCGCCGAATGTGCTCATTTGGCAAAGCCAAATGAGAAAGAGTTTACGGTTATAGAGCAAAAGTTTAAAAGGAGAAAAAATGGATAAACGATTAGTGGGAAAATGGTTTAAGGAAGAGCTTGGTGAAACATTGAACATTTTCGATGAAACTCCGTTAAGAATGAAAATGTCGTTTTCGTCGTCCGGTTATTATAATTTTGAACCGAATTGCGTCTATGAAAAGGACGGTTACTTTTGTTTTGAAATAAACGATGATTATTATCGTATGGCTTATCAAATCAAGTATTCCGACGGAAGTCTTGAAGGTTTTTACACTCAACACGGCAAAAAAACGGAAGTCAGATACCGAAAAATCTCTGATATTCCCGAAGATTTACCGTATGAAGAACATCCTACAGAGATTTACGTTCCGGGTACGGAATTGAGCCGAATAGAATTGCTGAAAAAATATGACAAGTACGACAAAAAAGAATACGGAGCTGATAACACAATAGTATTAGGCGGGGAAATTCCTGAAATATTAAATAAATACGGTTATCACGATTACATAAACGGTTTGAATAACAAAAGCGATGAAATTGTTTTTAGACTGCTCGATTTTGTATGCGACCATTTAGGACATAACGGGTCAAAAGGTCTCGGAAACGGCAGAACGATTACGGATCTGATAACGTTCTGCGAAACAAATGATATGAAAACAAATTGCCGCGGACTTGCTGTTTTACTTGCTTCGCTTTTGCGTTTAAACGGTATCAAAGCTCAGCACATAACGTGTATGCCGTATGAAGAACCCTTTGAAGATTGCCACGTTGTAGTAGATTGCTTGTTGCCGTCGGGAAAAAGAATCATGCTTGATCCGACGTCGAGACTTTATTATAAGGATAAAAAAGGTAACTATGTATCTCTGCCTCACTTAAGAGAATTGCTGATTACAGACGAACCTATTTACGAAAACCCGACCGCAAGCTATAACGGAAACGGCTTTGATAAAGACTATAACAGAGACTATATGATTAAAAATACGTTTCGTTTTGCGCGCTGTACCCTAAATAAGGACGGTATTGACGGCAGAACGGAAAATTCAAGATATATTGAATTGATCCCCTGTGATTATCCCACAGAAAACTTTTCCGAAAACAGAAAAAAGGATTTCGTATATAATGATATTGAGTTTTGGACGATGTAATAGTCTGGTATAGGTGACTGTCGCGACAGCACATTCGGGCGCCTAGGGGTTCCCCGTTGCGAATTTATGAGCAATGGGGGTTCGCGTAAGGGGGGGAGCGCCGAATGTGCTCATTTGGCAAAGCCAAATGAGATAGAGTTTACAGTTATGATTCCACTTGCGCGGAAGTTATGATTGCCTTACGGCAAGTTATGATTCCACCTGCGGCAGAAGTTAAAAGGGGCAAAGCCGATTTTACGGAGGCGGTCTATGAGGATCGGATTGGTTTCATACAGGTGTAAAAACCGTGACGTATCATTCAATATAAGCCAAATAGAAAAGGCGATGATAAACTGCGCGGGAAAAGCGGATGTTTTGTGTTTCGGCGAAGCGTTTTTGCAGGGTTTTGACTGTCTTTGCTGGGATTATGAAGTTGACAGATCGACCGCGGTCGAGCTTTCATCCGAAGTTTTCGCAGAATTGCGCGATCTGACCGTCCGGTACGGTGTTTCTCTTATCACCGGATATATCGAAAAAGACCGGGACAAGCTGTATTCGTCCTGCGTCGTCATATCGGACGGTGAGATAATCCATAATTACAGACGCATATCAAAAGGCTGGAAGGAATATTCGAAAACGGACGGACACTACTGCGAAGGGACCGATACAAGCCCTTTTAAACTGAACGGAAAAAATATAAATATTGCGCTGTGCGGCGACCTCTGGGACTTCCCCGAAAAATTCAGCGCGGCAGATCTTCTGATCTGGCCGGTATACGTCAGTTTCACGCCGGATGAATGGAAAAAAGGCTTGCTTGACGAGTACGCGGCGCAGGCCGCCTTGGCGGCAAAAGACGTTCTTATGGTCAATCCGCTTGACGGCGACCCGGTAAATCACGGCGGCTCTTTTCACTTCCGTGGCGGGCGGACTGCCGCAAGCATCCCGTTTGATGAAGAGGGAATATTGATCGTAAATATTTAACGAGTACGCCGAAAAACACGGTTTACATTAAAGAATGTGGACACGGATATATTGAATTATATTTAAACAAGCCGACGAGGGCGAGGGGGGCACCCCTCGTCGGCGCAGCTAAAGCTGCATTAGTGATGGGCGATAATTATTAAAATTATAAGATTACATAAGAACTGATTTTTGGAGGAGTAATGACAATAGACGTCGATTTTGATTTCACTTCTGATTCTTTTGGATATTGGGAAGATTATTGGAATAGAAATGACGGAATGGGAAGCGGAAAAACAGATCCGGATCTTTATAGTCCAACTCTTCAATTGTATCAAAAATTATTATGGAGCAGAGTTTTACCTAACGGTGAATTTATGGATCTCGAAATCGGAACCGGGGCAAACTATCTAACGTGGAAAAACTTCAGATTTGGAAGCGATTCGATTATTGTTAGTTTTAGATATAAAAAATATCGCTATATGATTGAACAAGTTATGCGAGCCGTAGGAGATTATAAAAAGTTTTATGAAAACTATACGCACAAATCCTATACAATAGGCGGCGAAATAATTTTTCCGAAGCATGTTAACAGTATAAATCAAATGAGAGGAACAAACGCTTTGATTGCTGATCGCTGGGATTTGACACTTGAATGTATTCGCAGATATTATAATAATGATAAAAGTCCGCTATATGAAACTTTAAAAGAAGACAAACAATTCTTTAGTTTGTTCAAAGACTTTAAAGGCTATGTTGACTTTTTCTTCTTGCAAGATGCTGTAACAGAAGACTATTCAAAAGTAAATATGTGGTGTGGAAAATCTGATTTTGTCTTTGACGGACTTCCTAAAACAGTTGACGAGTATCTTAGATTTATTGATGAAGAATTGAGATTCGTTGAAAAACGAAATATGAGAATAAAAGAGTACTGCAAATCAAATTGTGATTTGCAATAGAAGCAGCACCAAATGATATAGAGTTTACAGTTATGATTCCGCTTGCGCGGAAGTTGATAAAGGAGTTAAAATGAAAAACAAATCCGTTTATATCTGCTCGGAATGCGGGTATCAGAGCGCGCGGTGGCTCGGAAAGTGCCCGGGCTGCGGGAGCTGGAACACGCTTGAAGAATATATAGAAGAAGAGACTGAAAGCAAAAAAAGCTCCGTTGCCGTGACCACCGTCGCACAGAAGCTGAACGAGGTCGGCGAGGCGGACAACATACGTGTGAAAACCGGCTGCGAGGAGCTTGACAGAGTGCTCGGCGGCGGTCTCGTTTCCGGATCTGCTGTGCTTTTATGCGGCGAGCCGGGTATAGGCAAGTCAACGCTTTTGCTGCAGATCTGCGCGTCGTTATCAAAAGACGGCTCCGTGCTTTACGCGTCGGGCGAGGAATCCGCGGGGCAGCTGAAACTGCGCGCGGACAGGCTCGGCGTCAAAAACGGAGATATATACATTTTAGCCGACACGAATCTTGACTCGGTCACAGCGCACGCGGATAAGCTGCAGCCGACCGTTCTTATAGTCGATTCCATTCAGACAATGTGGAAAAACGGCGTAAGCTCCACTGCCGGCGGCGTCTCGCAGATACGCGAATGCGCCTCGTCGCTTATAAGATACGCAAAGGAAAACGGAGTTTCCGTCATCATCGTCGGCCACGTGAACAAAGAGGGCAGCATAGCCGGACCGAAAATTTTAGAGCACATGGTCGACACCGTGCTTTATTTTGAGGGCGACAGGCGGCAGAGTTTCCGCCTTATCCGCGCTATCAAAAACCGT
>JAEEGW010000184.1 GCA_016280525.1 Clostridiales bacterium | reverse complement strand
GCGTGAAAAAACCGCCTCGCGGCGGTTTTTTGCATATTTGAATATCTTATTTCATAGCCTCTTCGACGGCGACGGCGACAGCGACCGTTGCACCGACCATGGGGTTGTTGCCCATGCCTATCAGGCCCATCATCTCTACGTGGGCGGGGACGGAGGAGGAGCCCGCGAACTGAGCGTCGCTGTGCATTCTTCCCATAGTATCGGTCATGCCATAGCTGGACGGACCGGCAGCCATGTTGTCGGGATGGAGCGTTCTGCCCGTGCCGCCGCCGGACGCGACGCTGCGCGCAATAAATCGGTAAAGAAAACTGCCGCGATCAAAGATATCCGAAATAACAAAAATAATAAAAAACGATTGACAAACGCAGTTTTATATGATATTATGATTATGCCAAACAAGTTGAATAAATCATGACGGGGTTTTTCTGTTCTCTTGGAATATTTATGCCCTTTTTTGTCTATAACCTTTTAGAATCCGGTAAAAACGCAGATTCCTTAGGGTTATGGCGAAAAGGTATTATTCCCTCGTTTTGATTCTACTTGTTTGGCGACAATTGGGGTTTGCGTTTTTCGGTGCGTCGACCTCGGTTGGCGCACTTTTTGTTTTCGATTTTATTTTAAAGAAGGTGATCCCATGAAAAAAACTCTCTTGTTTGTTTTTCTGTTTGCTCTTATCGCCCTGTGTTCCTGCGGGCAGCGCATTTCCGAGACGACCGATAACGTGACCGAAAAACCGGCGTCTTCCGAGACGACCGATAATGTGACCGAAAAGCCGGCGTCTTCCGAGACGGATCAGGTCACGGAAGACGTTACGGATATCCCCGTGATGCCGGACGAATACTTCAAATTCACGTTGCTCGACGACGGCACGTACGAGATCAGAGCGAGGCAGAACGCCATTTTGCCGGATAACGTGGTGATACCGTCGTCTCACGACGGCAAGCCGGTAACGGCGATAGCCCGCGAAGGCTTCTTTCAGCTTCGCGATATAGAGACCGTCGTCATTCCGGATACCGTAACGAATATCGGCAACAGAGCGTTCGAACATTGCACCGGTCTGACGAGCGTGACCATAGGAAACGGCGTTACGAGTATAGACCAGGAAGTGTTCTGCAACTGCAGCAGTCTGACGAGCATAACCATACCCGACAGCGTCACGTATATAGGCATTGCAGCGTTCTCAAATTGCACCGGTCTGACAAGTATAACCATACCCGACGGCGTTACAAGTATAGGCGATGCTGCGTTCTACGGCTGCGACAGTTTGACAACCGTGTATTATACCGGTACGGTAGAGCAATGGGCGGCTACATTAACCTACTTGGGCAACGATAATTTATATTATGCGATCAAAGTTTATAATTATGAGCCGTAATAAGGAGGAATACAATTGAAAAAGAAAGAATACATCACCGTAGAAGAATTTCTGAATAATTCAGGGATAGAAGAATCCACTTTTAATAAAAATCATAAAAAAATACCCGGTGTAGTAAAATGCTCCGAAGGCTACAGAATTTTAAGCGGTACAAGATATCCGTATAACATGAGGAATACAAAGCTTATAAATTCAGATGACAGAAGATATACATTGTTAAAAGCAATATCGACTTATAAATATATATCGCATGATGAATTGCGATTGGAAAAAAGGCAATTTGATGATATGCTGAAAGATCTTATACGTTCAGGTCTTATAAGAGAAAACGGATTAAGCAATCATTACGGCGCTAACGCATACGACTGTACAGCCTCAGGAGAAGATTGCTTAAGGCTGAATAAAGACAGTGCTTTGAAGAAATTGGCAGATATCGTCGCAAGTGCCGGAGGTCATTTTACCGGCGCGTTATTATCAGAAATATACAATGTATCATAATAAAACTCTTTATCATCACAACAAAACCGGTTAAAAACAACACATTAAAATCAATAAGTCAACCGATAAAACTCCTTCCGCCGCGGAAAACAACGAAGGAGTTTTTCTTTTATATCCGTCTTTATATCCGAATATGTAAAAAAGCACGGCGGCTCGCGCGCGGCATCCTTTCCCCTAACCCTTTTCTGCCGCGCGCGTTCAGCCTTCCCCCGCCGGGGGGAGGCTGATCATTTGCCTTCTCCCAAAGGAGAAGGCTGAACGCGTGAAGCGTAAATCATAAAATCGATTTACGGCTTGCGCCGTTCGATATGTTTACTTCGCAAACTCGATATGCGACTTATGCCGCTCGATATATTGCCTGACGGCAATATGATATCATCCGTTCGTGGCTGTTTTCTTCACCGACCGTTTGCGCGAAGCGCACGCGGTGTAGTCCCCACCCACCACACCGCGCGTTTTTTGTTTTTGATATCGATGAAGAAAACCTTTGTGTGCCGCAGTATGGGGCTCATAACGCGCGGAGCGCATATCGCGATCCGCTTTGCGGCGTGAAAAAACCGCCTCGCGGCGGTTTTTTGCATATTTGAATATCTTATTTCATAGCCTCTTCGACGGCGACCGCGACGGCGACCGTTGCGCCGACCATCGGGTTGTTGCCCATGCCTATAAGACCCATCATCTCTACGTGAGCCGGGACGGAGGAGGAGCCCGCGAACTGAGCGTCGCTGTGCAT
>JAEEGW010000029.1 GCA_016280525.1 Clostridiales bacterium | reverse complement strand
ACTGGGGCTTTACCGCTTTAGATCATAACAGGATAGAATGTCAGACAAGCGCTCGCAAAAGGGAAATCATTGATCCCGAAACACTTGAATCGATCTAAACCGTTCGTTCGCCCGATCAAAACTGTTTGTACGGTTTTTCTGAAAACACAAAAATATGGCTCTTTCGCGGCATCCGATCTAAAATGTTCGTCGTTGCCAGAAAAATCCGTCCAAAAGGACGGATTTTTCAATGAAGTCGTCCCGCCCTCGGGGACCCCGAAACGAGCTTGTCGAGTTTTGGGGAATGGGCCTGCGGGGCTAATGAAGAAATGAAGACGCTTCGCTAATGAAGACGCTTCTTAGACCTGAAATCAAAATATGAAACGATCGTTTCAAATCATATCGGGCGTTACGGCGCGTCTGCCGGCGCGAATATCCGCGAAGCGCTGACCACGGCAGCGATGTGCCGCGGTTTTTTTACTATAACCTTTCTGAAACAGACAGTATCAAGGCAATTCTGCCGCGCTGAGTTTTTCGGACGGGTGAAAAATATCAATATTATATTGAATAAAAAACTGTCGTAATAATCTTGCGTTTTGGATGATTATTACGACATTATATATGAATACGTTTGATTTGAAAGAAAGGTTTGATTCATTATGAGCCGACTTAAAGATGAGATAAAAAAGTCCGCGGCAGCGCTGCTTGCCGTATTTATTCTGACAGGCTGTTTTGCGGTATTCACTCGCGCGGGCAGCGGATTTATTGAAACGGATCTTTTGTCGGTTTTGCAAAATCCGGCGGGAAACACAAGGTATCTTATAAAAAACAGGGCGGATCTTGAAGATTACGCGGTCTTCGGTTCGTTCAGAGTAAAGGTTTTAGCTGATAAATGCGATAAAAGGGGAGAAACGTATCAGGCGTATTTTGCCTGTTACGCGTCTCATATCGAGTATGCGGACGGAGGCGGAAAAATACCCGAGGTAATGACGCCCGCTTATACGGCGTTATCGTTTACGGCGGATGAAAACACGGATGAATTCGAGCTTGTCAGCGAAAAAGCGGAATACGAAAAAATAACCGTGTTCGGCGGCAACGCCCAGTATCTGTGGCAGATAGACGCGGACGGAGATTATACCGTTATCGGATCCATAACGGGCACCGGCTTTTTTACTAGTATGTATCAGTATTATTGAGGTAAAAGTATGAAAAAAAGATTTATTGTCATTTTAATTCTGAGCTTGCTTATAACGACGGCGTCCGGATGCGGCGCTGAACGGGATACCGAAGACGAATACGACGACGGATATTCAGATCTGCGCGACAAATACTACTATGATCTGTACGCTATGGGCTGTACGCGGCAGGCGTGGAAGCTGAACATAGAGGATGGAAGCATACTTGTCGCCTGTCCCGATCCGCTTTGCAGTCACGGAGCCGAAAACAGCGCCTGTCCGTTTCATACGACGATACCGTTACAATTCGCCGATGGCGGCAGATATTTTTTCTATATCGGATGGACTAATGGAGAGAATGCAATATACTGCTTTGATACGGAAACGAACGAAACCTCAAAGATTTACGATTACGACAAACTGCCATCAGCAAACCCGGCGCTTATGTACGGAGAAGGACGGCTGTTTTTTGATATACCCGAGATAAAAACGGAAGACGGCGATTACATAGAAACGACCGCGCGGACGCTTTTGTATTACGACGTAAAAACAAAACAGATCAAGGAATACGGCAAAAAAGACGAGTCACAGCGCCTTTTATTTGAGTATCACGGCAAGCTTTATTACCGCAATGAGAGCGGGATCCCGTATGCGACAACGGGAAGCTTTGACAACAGCGAACCCGTACCGCTGCCGGAGGGTGCGGAAATAAATGCGCTTAACGGCTATAATACGTGCGGCCCCGGTTTTATTGCAAAACAGTCTGCTCCGGGCAATTTTTATCTGTATGAGGAAAACAGATCGCTGCCGGTGCCAAACGAATTATCGGACAAAGCCGTCATAGGATTATCGGCAGGCAAAGACAGCTTCTATTTTCTTACGGATCATCCGGAGCCTGCAAACGGCGAAGACGGTCATTATATCGAAAAATTTTGTATTCTGAACAAGGACGGAACATATAAAATATTCTCCGTACAAAGCGACTTTTCGTTCTACGTCTTAAAAGGCTGCGGCGACCGCGTCGTATGCGAGATATCGAATGAGTATAAGGATGGCAAAGACCTGAGTCCGTGGAATACCGAGACGCCGAATTCTCTTATATGGATAGACCTGCAAAGCGGCAAAGCGTCTTTATACGACGCGCTGCACGCCGAAAACGTAAATGAGATGTATTTAGGCGATATTACCGTAAAAACAGAGAGGATAAAATGAAAATAAAAGTTTTAAGTCTTATATTGGCGGCGCTTATGCCCGTACTTATGCTGGTCTCGTGTACGGGCGGCGATATTGAAACTACCGCACAGACAAATGAAACAACAGATACAACCGGTTCAAACGCGACAACAAACGGAGAAGAGACGCGGGCGGGGAAAGAACCTGTTGTAAGGGAATACGTCGCTTTTCAAAAAGAAACGGTTTTATGTAATGACAAGGAAAAGGCAAAATACTACTGCCCGGATATTTTCAAGCCCACCGCCGTACCGTGCAGAGTAAATATTAAAACCGGGCAAATACAGTACGCGTGCCCAACCGAGGGCTGCGATCACAGCGGAAAAGACTGCTTTTACTATAACAAATGGGTAAGATCAGTATACGATACGGGAAATTATCTTATAATGATCGCTCAAGATTATCCGGCGGGAAATAACTGTATTTTCGCCTACGAATGGGAAACGGGCAAAATGACAGAGGTGAGCAAAAAAGCTAAATATATCGACGCTTTGATACCGGGCGTATATGACGGTATGATATACGGATGTCATTCTCAGTATGCCGGCGGTTCGAATATAAGTCTTTACGGTATAGATCTTTATTCGACAGAGGTGTCGATCAAGCAGGCGATAAGAGCTGATATGACGTTTCTGTTCTGCGACGGCAACGGAGATATTTACGGCGCGGACGCGTTCGGTCCGGTGGTAATGTATTCACCGAAAGAAGCGCCGACGGAATATAAGCTGCCGGACGGCTGTGAGGGGTTTAAGGTACGCAAGCCCGGTATGCTGTATAAAACGGACGCCCCGGCTGCGATATACGATACAGAAAGCAAAAAAACCGTAGATCCCGACCCGGCGCTTGATATAACCTCGCCCGTACGCGGCGGCGACAGTTATTACTACCAGTCGCGCGGAGCGGTGGAGATCGCAAACACAAGCGGCGGGACAGAGACAAAATACGTAAGATACGATAATGATATTTACAGGCAGGGCCTTGACGGTAAAGCCGAAAAATTCAGCGTAAATACCGATTATCATTTCATTATCTACGCCGCCGACGGCGACTGCGTCATTGGCAGACTTATGTATAAGATCACGGACGGAGTTTATTATCCGTTTGAAGAACTCGATCACGATCATATCAGAATAAATATAAAAACGAAAGAGATACAACTGCTCGACCTCTATACGGAACATGCTTATTTTTCATGAAATAAAAAAAGCGATGTGCAGCAGCGTTGTCAGGATAACTGCGATAACGCTGCTTTTCGCCTGTGTGCTTATCTCATATTTCGCCGTTAAAAACGATAAAACGGAAACGCTTACGGCAAATCAGATACAGACAGAGTATGATAAACAAACGGCGCTTTACATAGATAACGCTAAGCGCGGTTTAAAGCATCTTGACGATTTAGGCAGCGAGGATGATTACGCGCACAGATACTACGAAAAAGTAATTGAGCTTTACACAAAAGCCACGGACGGCAAGAAGATAGAAAACGACGGCGCGGTCGGGTGGGAGCGGCTTTTGACGTCTGACGAAATACTTTTACTTTCGCTCGCCATGGCTATCGTTGTCGGCGGGATATCCGTGTTTGAGGAAAAGCGAACGGGCGCCATATCCGTGATATTCGCCTCAAAAAACGGCAGGGCAGAAACGGCTTTGGCAAAGGCTTTTTCGGTGTTGACAGTTTCCGCTATGTTTTGTCTTTTGTTTACGGCGGTTTCCGTGTTTGTATATTTTGCAAGCGGTCATCTTAGCGGCGGTCCGACGGAGCTGCAGACGGCGCGGAGCTTCCGCTTTTCGCCTTATAACATAACGCTTTTGTCGTGTCTTTTGCGCATCACGGGCGTAAGAATGATGATATCGGCGCTTTTCGGCGTTTTGACCGCGATATTTTCCGAGCTTTTCACGTCTTACGTTCTGATACTGACGGCAAGCGTTATACCCGCCGCCGCGGAATATCTGATATTCAGAATAACTTACGTCGGCGTCGATAAATTTGCAAAAAACGTCAATATATTCTCGTTCGGCGGCTCGTATCTGTACGAGAGATATTATTCGGTAAGGCTGTTCGGCTGCGCGGACGCGATGAGCGTCAATATCATTCTGACGATTATATTGACGATAGCCGCTTCTTTACTGTTTATCGTGTTTTTCAGCGTAAGAAAAAAGCAGACGAGAACGACTAAAGTAAAAAAGACGTTTATAAAGCTGAAAAAACCTGTTATCAAAACGATCCCGAAAACGCTTTTCGGGTGGGAGCTTAAAAAGAACCTGCTTTATCCTTACGTTATCATAATTGCGGCAGTTTGCCTGACCGTATCCTGCTTTATTTCCGTCAATACGTACGGAGGGCAGGGAAATACGGATGAAAAGATATACCGGCAGTATTGCGAGACGTTTGAAAAAATGACGCTTAGTGACGCGATAAAAGCCATCTCGGAAGAGCAGGAACGCATAGAGCGCGCCGACGGTCTGCGCGCAGAAGCCGAAATCAGATTTGATAACGGTGGCATAACCGGCGAGGAGTTTTCCTCCGTTATGGATGAATACGGCTACTGCAAGGCGCACGAGGCGAGCATTAAACGTTGCTCGGAAAGAGCCGCGTATCTGAGCAGTCTTCACCCGTCGCGGTATGAAATAAAATTCGTTTACGACGGCGCTTTAAACGAAATGCTCAGCGGCGAGTTCAGCTTTATTCTCGTTATACTTCTTACTGTTTGCCTGTCCGCCGTATTTTCCCGCGAGCGTGAAAGCGGCGTTTGCGCGATATTACGCACGTATAAATACGGCAGAAAACAAATATTCATTTCCAAAATGTTGTTTACCGTCGCCGTGACTGCGCTGTTTTTCATTTTGTTTACGGCGGCCGATCTTATTGTGTGCAAATCAAACGGAGCGTTTGCAAACGCTTCCGCGTCGGTCTGTTCTCTTACGCCGGCAAAAGATTTGTCAATGGATATAAGTATCGGTCAATATCTATTGCTAATGTATTTACTTCGGTTCATATCTTACGAGATATTCGCGGTCATAACTGTCTCCCTCTCGGCGATAACGGAGAAAACCGTTATATCATCGATATTTTCCGCCGTGCTCGTATTCGTGCCGTATATAGTCGGAAAGTTCGGGAATGTGCCGCTTTTTGCCGATATATCGGCTTTAATGTCGGCAAACGCGGTGCTTTTGTCGCCGGACAAATGCGCGGCGGACTTTATCGTTATGCCGGTATTTGCCGCGCTGCTGCTTTTTGCCGCGTATATCAGATCAACGGCAGGAGGCTT
>JAEEGW010000183.1 GCA_016280525.1 Clostridiales bacterium | reverse complement strand
CGCCAGAATTACGCGTTTGCGCCTACTTCACGTATGTCAAACACGTTCATCTGCCCCGGCTCCGACAAGCGCGACGATATAATAAGCGATACGGAAAACGGTCTGTACGCCGCTAAAATGGGCGGCGGCTCGGTCAATCCGCTTACGGGCGAATTCAACTTCTCCGTTATGGAGGGCTATATGATACGCGGCGGCAGGATCTGCGAGCCGGTGCGCGGCGCGACGCTTATAGGCAAAGGCTACGAGGTGCTTCTGAATATCGATATGGTATCGGACGATCTCGTGCTCGGACAGGGCATGTGCGGTTCGATCTCCGGCAGCATACCGACGAACGTGGGCCAGCCTATGATCAGGATTTCCGAAATAACCGTGGGAGGTGAAATAGAATGAGCAATTTAAACGAATTCTGTAAAAAACTCCTTTCATACGCGAAGTCAGACTGTGACGGAGAGTATGAGATATACGCCGCAACGGGCGAGACCTTCAGAGTGGAGATACTTGAAGGTCAGATCAAAAACTACAACGTAAACGACTATACCGGCATTTCTTTCAGAGTAAAAAAGGACGGCAAAATGGGTTACGCCTCCACCACGTCATACGACGAGGCGGGTATTCCGGAGCTTGTGAAAGCCGCCTGCGAAAACGCCGCGATAATAGAAAACCCGGACGAACAGTTTATTTTCTCCGGCTCGGAAAGCTATCCGTCGCCGAAAGTCTATGGAGAAGAGCTTGACGGCATTACGGCGGAGGAAAAAATAGCGTTTGCAAAGCTCATGGAGAAAAAAGCCAAAGAAGCCGACCCGCGGATAGTAAAAGTTGAAGCGAGCATGATCGTGTCCGGCAAAAGCACCGTTATCATAAAGAATTCAAACGGTATGGACCTTTGCGAAACCTCTAATTTCTTAGCCGGCTACGTCGTGCCGATAGCGTCGGACGGTGAGAAGATGAACGACGGTTTCGGTATCATAGGCGGTTTTGACAGAGCGTGTCTTGACGCGGACAAAGCCGTGAAAAAAGGCGTTGGCGAGGCGATAGATTTCCTTGACGCAAAATCAGTTAAAAGCGCGTCCATGCGCATAATTTTCAGAAACAGCGCTATGTGCGATATGATAGAGACGTTTTCCGGCATTTTCTCGTCGGAGAACGCGCAGAGAGGGCTTTCGATGCTCGCCGGCAAAGATGGCGAGAAGATAGCGGCGGACTGCGTAACGCTGACGGACGACCCGACGCTCGACTTCGGCTTCGGCTCCCGCGCGTTTGACGCGGAGGGCGTCGCCGGACAGCGCACCGTCGTCGTAGAAAACGGCGTGCTGAAAACGCTGTTGTATAACCTTGAAACGGCGCACAAAGCCGGCGTAAAATCGACTGGCAACGCGTCAAAGGGCGGCTACACGTCGCCGATAGGTATATCGGTAAGCAACTTCACGCTCACACCGGGCCGGAAAACGCTTGAAGAGCTGACCGAGAAGATGGGCGAGGGACTTATTATAACCGAGGTAAGCGGTCTGCACGCCGGCGCCAACGCGACGACGGGAGATTTCTCGCTTATGGCTAAGGGTTATCTCGTTGAAGGCGGAAAGCAGAGCAGAGCCGTGACGGGCGTCACCGTTTCCGGCAACTTCTACGAGCTGCTCAAAAACATTGAAGAACCGGGCTGCGACGTTTATCACAATATGTTCGGCGAGGCGATATCCGCTCCGTCCGTGCTGATAGGCGCGAAAATGTCCGTAGCCGGAGAATGAGCGAAAATAATGGACTACCCCGAAATAAAGCAGAGGATAGATGAGATAAGAAAAGAAGCGGGCTCCGCCGATCTGCTTTTGGCCACGAAGACCGTAGACTGTGACCGCATTGAATACGCGGTAAAAGAATGCGGCGTAAAGTATATAGGCGAAAACAGAGTGCAGGAGCTGCTTGAAAAGTACGAGCGGCTCAAAGACCTGCCGTGCGAGATACATTTTATCGGTACTCTGCAGAAAAACAAAGTCAAATATATAATAGACAAAGTAAGTCTTATCCACTCCGTCGGCAGCCTGTCTTTATGCGAGGAGATAGAGCGCCAGGCGGCAAAACACGGACTTATAATGAACGTGCTCTGCGAGGTCAATATCGGAGAAGAGGAGAGCAAATCCGGATTTTTGCCGGAGCAGGTGCCGGACGCATTTGAAAAAATGCTGTCGTTTCCGCATATCAGACCCGTAGGACTGATGACAATGGCGCCAGTTTGTCAAAATAAATCGGATTATTTAAAATATTTTACTAAAACTTACCGTTTATTTATTGACAACTGCATAAAAAAAGTGGATAATAGATATAAACCGGTACTGTCCATGGGAATGTCCGACAGTTACCGTGAAGCCGTGTCGTGCGGCTCCACGATGATAAGGATAGGCTCGGCGGTTTTCGGTCAAAGAATTTATAAATAATTTTAAGAAAGGGCATATAAAAATGGGATTCCTGGATAAGCTGAAATTCGGTAAGAACTTCGACGACGAAGACGATTACGAGAAGGAAACCGAAAAAGAAGAATTTGATGACGAAGAGGTTATCGAACCCGCGTCAAAACCGGCGGAAGCACCGGCGCCGCAGAAACAGCAGAGAGCAACGGGCAACGTAAAGCTTGACGGAGCCGCTCTTGAGCTCAAGGTCGTAAAACCGGAAAGATACGACACTGTTCCGCAGATAGCCGATCATCTTCTCAACCGCCGCACGGTAGTTCTGAATCTTGAAGCTACCAACAAAGAGACGGCAAGAAGAATGATAGACTTTTTGTCCGGCGTAGCGTATGCTATTGACGGCAGACTGAGCAAGGTCGCGGTCAATACATATATCATCACTCCCGCCAACATAAGCGTCAGCGGCGAGGCTCTTGTAAACGAAAAGCAGGAGAACAGCGCGGAAGACGAGGAAAAGCTCTATTCCGAAGATTGACGGATAAAAGAACCGGCAAATAATGGAGATAATAATTACGCTGCTTTCAAACACCGTATTTTTGTTGCTGTGCTTACTTGAAGGCGCGATCTGGGTGCGGGTCATTCTCGGCTGTTTTTTCGCCGCGGATGATTCCGCGCTTTACAGAGTTTTTATGTTTGTTACACAGCCGTTTCTTCTCCCGGTAAGAGTACTGCTTGATAAAATGCGGATAGGCGGCGGACTGCTTGATCTGTCTGCCGTTGTTTGCTGTGCGGTGATTATTCCCGTTATGGCAGTCTTACCCGGCGTGACGGTCTGATAACGTAGGTATACGGTAAAATGGATTCAAACGAATTAAGAAAGAAAAACTTCACCCGCGCGATACGCGGCTACAATACGGACGAGGTGGACGCATACATATCTAACCTCGTTTATAAGTATGAAGAGCTGCTGCGGGAAAATTCCGAGCTTGAATATAAGCTGAAGGCTTCACTTGAAAAGTCGGAAGAAGCGCAGGCGGGCGAACAAGAACTGAAAAAGACGATAGAGCTTGCGAAAAAAGCGGCGGATAAAATAGTGTCAGACGCACAGGCGCAGGCGGACCTTTTGTATTCCGCCGCAAAGGACAACACGGACAGAGTCCTGCGCTCTTTCCGTGAGAGTATCGCCGCGGAGGCTATAGTTTTACAGAAGCTGAAGCTCGCCGTCGCGGATATGAGAAGCGTTATATACAAGCAGTATCTGCAGAACATAGAGCAGCTTGAAAATCTGGCGCCCAAAAGCAAGTACGAACAGGAGCTTGAAGAACCGTCCACGGCGGAGTATATCCGCGCGGTAATAGACGGCATGAAGAGCGACGTTGAAAATCTGCGGAGCGAGCAGCCGGAGAAGAAGACGGGACACGACGGCAAAGTCACCATAACGAGATCTGCCGAGGTAAGCGTTGCGAAAAAATACCGCATAGCGTCCGTACGCGACACTATAAAAGAGCTTAATCAGAAGATACTTGCGGGCGACGAGTCGATAGACGAGAGCGTCGGCGAAAAAGTCCCGGGCAGCGATATAGTGCCGGAAAACGACGACGTAAGGCAGAAAAAGCGCGAGTTGCCCAAAAAGAAGAAAAACAGTAAAAAGGAACTTTTCAATGCTGAAGAAGAGTGAGATAAAAGCGCGGTGCAAAGACAATATCATCGCATACGTCATACTGCTCGTAATATCCGCGGCGCTCGTCGTACTTGATCAGATAAGCAAGTATCTTGTAGTTCTGTATCTGCCAAAAGACGCGCAGATAAACGTCATTCCGTACCTTTTCAACTTCACGTACGTTGAAAACAAGGGCGCGGCGTGGGGCATGATGGCAAACAGCAGATGGATATTCATAGTCGTATCCGCCATAGCCGTTATAGCGCTTGCGATACTGCTTTTGTACTGTGCAAAAAGCAAAAAGTTCTTCGTCGCGTCGCTTTTGCTTATATTCGCGGGCGGCATAGGCAATATGATAGACAGAACGGTAAACGGATACGTGGTTGATTTCATACAGTTTGATTTTTTTCAGAAGTTTCCCGTGTTCAACGTGGCGGACTCGTACGTCACGATAGGCGGTTTTATGCTTATCATATACGTTTTGTTCATTGACCGGAGCTTTTTATCCGGCAAGAAAAAAGAAAATGGAAAAGAAAACGGTAACGGTAACGTATGAGCTTGACGGTGCGCGGCTTGACGCCGCCGCCGCGGAGCTTTTCGGAATAACGAGAAACGCCGCCTCGCAGATGATAGAGGACGGCGTTTTGACGCTTTGCGGCAGCGCGGCGAAGAAAAACACGCGCGTTAAAGAAAACGACGTGCTTGAGATGTTTGAAAGAGAACTGAAAAAACCGGACGCGGAGCCGGAGGATATACCGGTAAAGATAGTTTACGAGGACGACGCGCTCGCCGTTGTAGACAAACCGAAGGGAATGGTCGTCCATCCCGCGCCGGGAAATTACGGGGGAACGCTCGTATCCGCGCTGCTGTATCATATGAAGGGCAGACTTTCCGGCATAAACGGCGTCGAGCGCCCGGGCATAGTCCACAGGATAGACAAGGACACGAGCGGACTGCTTATAGTCGCCAAAACGGACGAGGCGCATATAAAGCTGGCGGAGCAGATAAAAGACCACTCTTTTATGCGCAAATACGAGGGCATAATCGTCGGGCGGATGAAAGAAGAGCGGGGAACGGTAAACAAGACCGTCGGCAGAAATCCGAAGGACAGAAAGAAAATGGCGGCGGGGATCCCGGACGGGCGCGACGCGGTGACGGATTACGAGCTTATAGAAGCGTACAGCGGCTTTTCGCGCATGCTTTTCACGCTCCATACGGGCAGGACTCATCAGATAAGAGTGCATATGTCTTCATGCGGTCATCCGCTTATGGGAGACACCGTTTACGGCGGCGGAAACACCGCTTTTGAAAAGCGCCACGCGGATATTTTACAGGGCCAGTGCCTGCACGCCAGATATATAGGTTTTGTTCATCCTATCACAAAAGAATATATGGAATTTGACGCGGGCGTGCCGGAATACTTTAATAAAATAATAAAATTACTAAAAAACGTATAATTATATTTATTTTAATTTAACGCCGAATATGCTTTTTTGTTAATAATAGAAATATATAATTATATATAGAAAAACACTACGAAAGAAGGACTTCGCTTTTATGAATACGGATAAAAGCAGGATCTATTTACTTATCGCCGCGGCGCTCATACTTGCCGTCGGCTTTGCCGTTGTGCGCGTTATTCTCGTCGTGAATTATTACGACGTGGAGCAGGGACTTTACGCCGCGTCCGCGGGTGGAGTAACGGCGGCGCGCATACTGTTCGGCGCAAGTCTTCTGCTTTTGGCCGTGCTGGCGTTTCTGCTCGTCAAAAAGCGTGAGTTCAAACAGATGCCGGAGGCGAATCACGGCGTGGTCTTTACCGGCGCGATGTGCGGATTTATGTTCATTTCGTCCTCCGTGCTCATATCTTATTATTTTCTGCCGTCGCATTTCAAAGCCGTGTTCGGCAGCAGATCCGTCGCCGCTATGGATATAGTGATGTTTATCATGCTGCTTTTAGCCGTCCTGTTCGGCCTCGCGTCGTCGCTTTACTATTTCTGGTGCGCGGCAACTACAACGAAGCTGAAAAAACTGCCTTACAGACTGTTTTCGCTTATGCCGGTCTTATGGGGCATATTCTATCTCATATACATGTATTTCAAGGACGATACCGTGATGAACAGTCCGGAGCGCATGATAACGCAGTTATCAACGATAGCGGTCATGGTTTACTGCGTATCCGAGGCGAGGTTCCATTTCGGCATAGCGAGATACAGAACGTACACGGCAATAGCTCTTATCGCGGTCACGACCGTGATAGTCACCTGCGCTCCCGGCTTCCTGCTTACGGCGTTCTGGGTGATGCCGTTCTCGACGGAGACCGTTTACGAGGTGCTCCAGCTTGCCATGGCGGCGTACATCGTCTTCCGCCTGATATCCACCGCAGGATCGGAGACGGAGAAGGAAGAGGCAGCGGAGAATTAAGAATTAAGAATTAAGAATTAAGACGGACGGCGATAAGTCGTCCGTTTTGAATTGATGCAGGGGCGACCGTTGGTCATACGAAAAATCAATGTAGGGGCGACCATCGGTCGTCCGTAAAAACAAACAAATCAATGTAGGGGCGACCATCGGTCGTCCGTAAATAATAAAGAATAAATAATAAATAATAAAGAATAAAAAAAGGTGTCGCGAAGCGACACCTTAACTATTCACTATTCACTCTTAACTATTAACTTAAAAAAGGCAACCGGATTCGGCTGCCTTTTGAAATTCAGTTTTGATCACTGGACCTTTGCTATTGATTTTTCGTTTACGGTTGCGGG
>JAEEGW010000182.1 GCA_016280525.1 Clostridiales bacterium | reverse complement strand
GTGCGTCTGCTCGTTTCGGACATGCCGGCAAAAGAAAAAAACGAAGCGTACGAAAGCGTTGAAAGCGGCGGATGCGACCTTGTGATAGGCACGCACGCGCTTATCACGGACAAGGTGAATTTCAAAAATCTGGGGCTCGTGGTATGTGACGAGCAGCACCGTTTCGGCGTAGGTCAGCGCGAGGCTCTGCTGAAAAAAGGCGTGGGCGCGCACATGCTCGTAATGAGCGCGACGCCCATACCGAGAACGCTGGCTCTCGTGCTTTTCGGCGATCTTGACGTTTCCGTAATAGATGAGATGCCGCCCGGCAGGCGCGCCGTGCGCACGGCTTACAGAGACGAGGAAAGCCGCGATAAGATATACGATTTCATAAAAGAGCAGGTCAAGGCGGGCAGGCAGGCTTATATCGTCTGCCCCGGCATAGAAGAGACCGAAGACGACGGGCTCATACCGCTTGAAGCGTTATCCGCCGACTTTTCGCCCGAAAAATACGACAAGCAGGTAAAGCGCAGAAAAGCCGCGGTTAATTACGCGCAGACGCTGTCAAAAGAGGTCTTCCCCGCCCTGCGCGTCGGTTATCTGCACGGCAAAATGAAAGGCAATGAGAAAAGCGCGGTGATGAAAGCATTTGAGCGCGGCGAGCTTGACATACTCGTTTCAACTACCGTTATCGAGGTCGGCATAAACGTGCCGAACGCCTCCGTCATGCTCGTGGAGGACGCGGACTGTTTCGGTCTGTCGCAGCTGCATCAGCTCCGCGGCAGAGTGGGCCGCGGAAAATACGCCTCTTACTGTATACTCATGGCGAACGATCCCGGGCAGAACGCCGTTTCGCGCCTTAAAATAATGGAGGAGGAGAACAACGGCTATAAAATAGCCGAGTTTGACTTAAAGCAAAGAGGCCCGGGCGATTTCATACGCGACAACGGCGAAAAAATACGCCAGCACGGCGCGCTGAAGCTCCGTATGGCGGGCGCTCTTGACGACGCGCGGCTTTTGTACCGTGCGTTTGAATGGGCGGAAAAATATTCAAAGGAGAGCTGATAATGCCTCTTGATCTTACAAGAAAAACACCGGATGAAATAAAAAGGACCGTCCCGGACTGCGCCGTGCTTGACGTAAAAGTCGATCCGGCTGACGGCAACGTTTTCAGAGCCGTTTACTGCGCGTACGCCCCGGCTCTTGATGAAGCAGCGAAAAACGGCCGCGAAAACGTTGCGTTATCCGTTCCCGCCGTCGGCGATCCCACTGACAGCGACTATTTCAACGCGGCCGTGGCGATATGCAGGAATCATCTGCAGTTTCACGAAACTAACATAACGCTTTCCGTACCGGAACGCATATACGAAGACAGAAGAAACTTTTATCATTTTATCATCCGGGAACAAGAAAAAGAAGAACGCAACGTGATGTTTGCCGCGTCGTGCGCTCCGTTTGGAGGCGGTTCACGCCCGTCGTTTACGCCGGCGCTGAAAAGAAACGCCAAAGCCGATATGGCGGCGCCGTGTTTTGAAGAAGCAGAGGATTCTCTTGAAGAATACATAAAAAAAGCGGACAAGGGTTTTTCGGAAACGCTGCTTGAACTCATAGACAAAAGCGGAATGACGGACGTCCAGTGCTACAAGCGCGCAAACGTGGACAGAAAGCTGTTTTCCAAAATAAGATCGTCGCCCGATTACAGACCTAAAAAAACGACCGCGCTTTCCTTCTGCATAGCTTTATCGCTTTCTCTGCAAGAGACGGAGGAACTTTTGTCAAAGGCGGGGTATACGCTTTCAAAAAGCAGCAAAGGCGACCTTATAGTCGAGTATTTCATACTGCACAAGGATTACGATATTTTTAAAATAAACGAGGCTTTGTTTGCGTTCGATCAGGCATTGCTCGGAGTATAACGGATAATAAATGAAGTATTTTATGGATTTTGAAGCGACGCAGTTTGAGCAGGAGATAATCTCCGTAGGCTGCGTTGACGAGGACGGACGCGAGTTTTACTCACTTGTAAAACCGCACAGCATGAGAAAAATGACGGGATTCATAACGGAGCTCACCGGAATAACGAGCGCGGAACTGCGCCGTTCACCGGACGCGGACGAGGTCTTTTCCCGTTTGTACGATTTTATAGATAAGAGCGAGCGGGCGCAGTTTTACTGCTACGGCAACTGCGACGGCAGATTCATAAGCGTGTCTTTGCGGTACGTGAAGACGTTCAAAGCGCAGTGTATGCTCGGGCTGATCTACGGCAGCATGACGGATATATCGCCGGAATTATCCGTTATTTTCAAGACGAATCAGACCATTTCATTATACAAACTGGCAGATTATTACGGCGCGACGGAAGAGCGCAGCCACCACGCGTTGAACGACGCAAAGCTGCTCAAACACGTTTACGAGCACAGCAGGGGCGAGGACCTTGCGGAATGTCCGTTCCCGGAATACGTAAGACCTTACAAAGCGGACAGGATACCCGTATCACCGCCGGAGCAGGTGACAAATCCGCGCGTTATAGCGCATCTCGGCTCAGAGATACGCCCGTTTTCCTCGTACGGCAAGGCGGCGGAGTGGATAATGTCGGAGCTTTTGCCGAAAGGCGCGGAGATATCTTCCGGCACGAAAAGCAATATATCAAACCGCATAGTTTTAGCCGTAGCAAACGGAAATAAATACCACGGCTACACCTGGACGGCGCCGGCAAAGAAATAAAGTGAAAGAAAACCCCCGTATTTTCCGTCTAATATAGTACAGGAGGAATATATTATGAAATACTACGGAAAAGAAAAATGTAAGATCTTAAAGCAGATACGCGCAGAGATAGCAAAAAACAACGATATTGAATGGATAGTGGAAGAGTGTGAGCACAAGGGCAACTGTTTAGGCACGTGTCCGAAGTGCGAGGCGGAGGTGCGCGAGCTTGAAAGAAAGCTGGAGGAACGCAGAACGCTCGGCAAGGCGGTAGCCGTCGCCGGCATAGCCGCCGGGATAGCTCTGTCCGTATCCGGTTGTATGACCGCCCAGAATGCGGCCGCGGGCGGGAATTCGGCGCCCGGAACGTCGGTCGAAACGACGCACGCGCCGGAAACTGAGACAGAGACAGAGACGGTAACTGAAACCGAGACCGAAACCGCCGCAGAAACGACGGCTGAAGCGGAAACGACTGCGGAGGAAACGTTTGAGGAGGTGCTTGAGGGCGAACCCGTCCCGTACGAGCTCGAAGGCGACGTCGAATACGTCGGGGATCCGTTCGAAGATGAGGGCGGCGAGCTTATGGGCAAGATAGTCGCTCCGGTGACTGACTCAGCGGTAAAGGAAAATACAAAGGAATAATGGCAGATACACCGTTGTTCCCGGTCTGGAGGATAGGCAGGCTCCGTATGGCGACGGACGGGCAGGGCGTGACCGCGCTCGTCTGCGCGCAGGGCTGTCCCCTTGACTGTAAATACTGCATAAACCCGGGGAGCAAAACGTTTAATGATCCCATGCGGCGCGTGATGGTAAAAGAGCTGTACGACACCGTGAAAAAGGACGGACTTTACTACACGGCTACGGGCGGCGGCGTGACGTTCGGCGGCGGCGAGCCGCTGCTTCATACCGGCTTTATTGCGCAGTTCCGGAAAATAATACCCGAAGAATGGCATATCTACGCGGAAAGCAGCCTGATGATACCCGAAAAAAACGTATACGAAGCGGCCGGCGCCGTAGATCACT
>JAEEGW010000181.1 GCA_016280525.1 Clostridiales bacterium | reverse complement strand
TTATCCTTCCAGGTCAACAGTCCGAGATACAGGAGCGTCATCTGAAGGAAAGCGGTTACGCAAAGTGCAATGACCTGTCTGCACCAGGAGATAAACCCGTCCGTATTGCCTTTCGGAATGCTGAACATATACAGCGATCCTACGGCTATCTGCGTAAGCAGCATACCGCCGCGCTTGATATTGGCGAAGAATATTTTGATGACGCAATAGCCCAGCGCAATGAGGAAAAGCAAATTGAGCAGTCCCCCTATAGCGCCGCCTGTTCCGAGAGTGGGAGATATCGGAGACAGAAGAGTCAGCGCGCTTCCGGCAATGGTTCCAATATTGTTTCCGACTGTCTGACCGCTTGCGAAGAGCGATGCGAGGTCATGCATAAGCGTGCCTTGAATCGTGATGCACCAGCAGTACAGGCGAACCGGCACGACCGTAAACAGATTCACGGCGAGGAAGCCGTAAAGAAACGGCAGCACTTGGCGCTTGATGTTGATCCTCTCCATCGACTGGTATTCGATTGCCGTGTCGAAGATAGCGACTATCAGACCGGCAGCGAACAGCGCCCAGCCGAAGTATTGGAAGAGTTTCAGAACCGCCTGAATCCACGGGAGATCAAACAGTTCTGTTCCCATATTGCCCATCATCGTGAAGAAGTCCGCTATGGCGTTGAACACCTTTTCATATATCCACTTGAAAAAGATGTCGAATATACCGCTTGAAATCTTTTCCCATAACGCGGCGAAAGCAGAGGCTATGGCGTCACCGATGCTTGATATCAAGTCGTCTATCCAATCAAACAATTGTTTTCACCTCCGTTTTTATTTCGGGTGTGTACGTTGCCGCACACACCCGATTTTCCTTACATTCCGATAATGCTCCAGATATACAGAGGAGCCGAGAGCGTGAAGACAAGAGTTGCGAACAAAATAGCCGGAGCCGTGAATTCAAACTGTCCGTGCTTGCGGTAGTCCATATAGGCAAGACCGACCTTCGCAAAGAAAAGGACAGCGAGTACCAGATCGATGACCGGAAACACGACGTTGTTTACAACCTGCTTGATCTGCGTCTTGGCGCTGTTCCAGGTGTTCTGGATCGCACCGGCGACGTCGCCGCTTGCCGCGAACGCACTTACTGAGAAGGCGCACAGCATAATGACGCAGATCACCGCTGTGAAAATGAATTTAGTTTTTCTTTTCATAAAGATAAACCTCCGTTTTTTTATCTGCCCAGCGACCAGTCGTCATAGGCTGATCCGCTGATATTGATCGTTTTTGCGTTTCCTCTGGCTGTAATCATACCTGCGGGTGTCCAAAAATCAGACGCAGAAACAGATACGATATACTCGCCGTCCGGAAACCAGAGAGGCGTAAAGTGGATACGTCCGTTTCCTTCTGCATAGGAATTCTCAGAGAATTGCCAGATGCTGTTGACCTTTTCAAGCGTTCTGTATTTTCCGCTCGTAGTCGAATAGCCGAATTCGGGGAAGGTCACGTATGCAGTCTGAATGCTCGTATATGCCGAGGAGCCGGGGAAGGTATATCCGGACAGCGTTGCCAGTGAAGAGTTGTAAGCGATACTGAAACCGTATCCGGATTTCATTGTCCAGATTCCGTTTTCTTTTTCGGAGGACGGGCTGTTCTGATCAGGCGTTACCGTCGGGTTGATCGCGGAAATACGCAGACCGTAGTTCACCTTTTTAAACTCGCCGTTCTCATATTTCCAAACCGACCACGTCGCCGTTCCGGACAGAATGGCGGGAGTCGATGTCGGTTTGTAGTCCTTCGGCTTCTCACGCTCATATTGTGTGTCCGGTGTCGCCGATACGAGTCTCTTTGCGACAGTCCTGATCAGCGTATCGCTGTTGTTATCCGTGGTGATTTCACTGATGGTACTGCCGGAATTGACCGTTGCCTTCGCATAGACCGTCTTGCCGACAATATTCGGTACTTTCCACTTGAACCATACAAGGTTATTGTCATCCGAGGGGATAACCGCCTGTTTCCACGTCTGAGTCGAAACGGTCACTTTCGTATTGCCGTTATAATAGTAGGCTTCAAAACTCACGGTATTGTTGTCTTCAGGCAGAACGTGAGACGAGCTGTCATTGTAGATGCGATAGGTCGTGATGACGTCCAAGCCGGCTCTGTATGGAGCGTTCGGCTCGATTGCCTCGATCCAGAGATCGGCGGGATCGATCACGGTGATGACCTTCGTTTCCGTTTCGTTGTTGTTGATGTTGACCTCGTTCAGATGATCCTGCCAGTTAACGCGGGCGGTTATCTCGTGTTTGCCGACCTTATCGCCGACGTTCAAAGTTACGGTGTGGTTTTTACCGCCGTAAGCGACGTAGTCGACATATTCGGTATAGACGACCTTGCCGTCATAGAGCACCTGAACAGGGATATTTTCGTATTCGTTGTACATATCCCAGCTGTCGGTATGGAATGTCAGAGTGACAGTTCCGTTCTTGTTGACTTCGGTCGGAGTTACAACAAGGCTTCTTACGGAAAACTCGTAATACGGTCTGACTGTCGCGGTCGTATAGGTGTAGTTATTCGTCGCGTTATCCTCAGCGAATCTGTTTTCCCAATTGATACGGGCGGCAATCGTGTGAGAACCGGTATCTTCAAGCTGAATCGTATATGAATGACGGTTTCTGCCGTAGGCGACATAGTGTTCAAGAGATGTCTTTTCAACCTCTCCGTCAACGAGCAGCTCAACGAGGATATCGTCATATTCGAGATCTTTGTTCCAGTTGTCGGAGTAGAACTCCACCTTCACAGTTTCGCCCTGATAGATCGAAACAGGTGTTACCGTAATACCGGCGACCGAGAAATCATAGGTCGTATCCTTCGGGATTTCCGGTTTTACCTTTGTCAGTCGCATATTGTCATTCGGATCGGTTTCTTCGTCCTTATGGGCATAATTGATCTTTGCGGTCAGAGTGCGCTCGGCAGTACCGGGATAGTAAACGCTGTAGGTTTCCTTGATCGCCTCGTATCCCTCGAATGTCTTATATCCCGACCACACGAGTGTATCGTCGCGGTAGAGTTCGCAGAGTACGGTTCCGACGTCTTGTTTGTAGTTCTTCCAGGTAACGGTGACCTGTCCGTAATTGTTCGGCTCAGTGGTTTCGACGCCGGAAAAATAGCAGCCGTAGTCAATTGCCGGTGTAGTAGATGATCTCGGAATAACCGTTACCGTCGAGGTATTGTTATTCGGGTTTGTCTCACTGTATCTGTTCGCGTAGTTGATTTTAGCGATCATCTTGTGCGTTCTTGTAGCGTGATAAATGAGAACCGTGTCCTTGGTGATATAGGAGTTGCCGGGGATCGTGAGCGTATATGAGGTAACCAGATAGTCTCCGCTGTATATCTCGCAGAGGACTGTCTGCTCATAATTCTTGTTGTTGCACCACTTGATTTTGTGGTTCGCACGGGTTTCGACGACCGGAGAAGGATCATAATCGATAATCTCACAGGACAGATCTATACCGTTGTCCACGTTCGCACCGAGCCATCTCATCCCCCAGCCGCCGCCTTTGATGACGTCCTGGTAATTCCATCGGTATGAGTCATCGTGAACCGGATATACAGGATACCCGAACCATGATTCCTCAAGCTGAATGGAAGACGGCAGGTGTCTTTCGGGAACGATAGCGACGTTCTGACCGGAGCCGTCCGAGCCTTTTCTCCAGTTGTACCAGCCGTTTTCTGACGCGATGGCGTATTCGGTCGCCGTAAACGCTACCATATTGACCTTGTCTTTCAGGTGCATCAGGATCATCGGCTCATAAACGATAACCCACGGCACCTTGTTTGTCGTACCATTCGGCATCAGATCGGATTCAGTCCATCCGCTTTTTGTCGTGCCGTTTATGGTGAAAGTTTTGTTTTTCAGCAGTCCGTAAGCGGTGTTGTTTTCTTTCGCGGCAATAGCGTTGAGAAGCGTACTCATCGTACCGGTCGAGCCGAAATACTGCTTGACGAGATCGATATCGCCGCCTTTACACAGAATCGGCACCGGAGGACAGTTTGCGTCGGATATGATATACGGATTCTGCAGACGTTCCATCTGCGTACCTCCGTAATAATCCACCTTTGTCGCATTTCCGAATTTAACCGATGAGCTGATGTTCCAGCCGGTTTTCTTGACAATAACAGTCCCTATCCGATAGAAGTCGTTAGTTAGGGACGATTGTTTGTTTGCTGTATCTTTCTTAGCTACAAAAAGAGTAACTTTGTAAAGATACTGGTATTCGTTATACCAACCGTATCCCTCGGCAGCGTCGTGCGTGTTGCCGTCGCCGCCAGTAGCGTTATCGTCTCCGGCAAAGGCGGTAATTGAAAAAGCTGACAGCAGAACTGCCGCCAGCAGAAGAATAATCAGTGATTTCTTCAATTTTTCGTCTCCTTTCAAAAGGATAAGGCGGTACTCGCCGTACCGCCTGTGCTATGGGGATCGATCATCAGAAGTGGATGCCTTCGCCCGGCTTGTCGCCGCCGTCGTCGACGAATTCGTCGGAGGAGTGATCGTCGATCTCGGAATCACCGCCGCCCTCGAAGGGATTCTCTCCACCTTGTGCGGGATTGACGTATACCGGAGCGTTGCCGTTGTTTCCGGCATCCTCGCTCTTTTCCTCGGTATCTCCGCCGAAGCTTACAGGCTTGTCTTCCTCGTCGCCGATAGTCTTTTCTTCGCTTACCGGCGTTGCGGGCTTGTCACCCTTATTGTCTTCCTCATCCTTTTTCCTCTGTTCGTCCTCTTTCTTTTCGATGATCGAGTCGTTTATGACCTCGTGATCGTCGGCAATATCGCCGGTCTTTTCCTCGTCCTTGTTCTTTTCAGTCTGCTCGACCTTATCATCGACAATTACGACGGGCACTGCCGGGATCTCTTTATTATCCTCCTCGATGGTGTTTGTATCGACCTTGACCTTACTATCGGGATCGGGGATCTCGTCCGGCGCGATATCGCCGTTTCCTACGGGATCATCCGGATTGAAGGGTGTTTCGGTCGTGCTCGGTTCGGTGGTTACCGGATCGTCCGTTACCGGAGGAACAGGATCACCAGTTGTGGGAGGTGTCTGTACGTTCACCTCGATATCCGAGGTGGTTGCCGGATCGACGGGATCATTGTTTCTGCCTCCGGAGCTGCCGAGAATGATGAATCCAACGACGCCGATGACGCCTATCGCGATTATAATCGCGCAAATGAGTGCTTTGTGTTTCATGCTTTTGACCTTCCTTTCTTTCACTTTAAGGTGAGGCTGCTTCCCACAGTTACCGGAATGGTAAACCAGTATATGATCTCACCGGCAAACCGCACCGGCATCTGCAGGTCGTAGCTTGCGTTCAGCTGCAGCGTATTATCTACCTTGTAGGTAACTTCCGGACTTGTCATTTTGTAGACGATATCGCCGTCGCCAGCAATATAATAAAGGCAACCGTCGCCATAGTCCAGAGACAATTCCGAAAAAACCGAAGAAATATAGAAAGAATTTTCAATATCTTCCGTGAAATCGTTTCCTTGTTTGATATTGTTGTAGATATCGATGCTGTGCTTCATAACATAGGAGTCAAGTACACGCCTTGTATTGTCTCTCGTTGTCTCGATGGTCGATTTCGTCGTAGCGTAAAAAAGTACGACCGAAAGGATCATAGCGAGGATGAGAATGACAACGCATGGCGTGAAGTAACTGCTCCCGCGCTTGTTTTTAAGCGGATTCATAGTCATCGCCTCATTTCCAGTATTTCCGCGACAGACCGCTGTGCTTAGCTGTCAGCGTGACCGGAATCTTGAACACGCCGAGTCCTCTGACGTATGTCTCGTAGGATACTTCGACAACGATCACCTCACCGTACTGTACAGTCCGCTTTGAGGTGTTGAAATACTCGGTTCCTTCAAAGCTGACGCCGGGTGTGAACCCAAGTTCTTCGGCGAGTTCCTCGTCGCGATCCTGAACCTCGTCGCAGGTCTTGCCGTAGGAACAGCAGACCTCTACCATCTCTTTAGCATAATAGTCCAGATCCTGTTTAAGCGTCAGAAAGCTGAAAATGTTAAGCGCAACGACGATGACCATCATCGCGGCGACAACTCCGACTACCGTATCGATATAGTTTTCGCCGCGTCTGTTTTTTAAGATTTTTCTCACATTGTCACCTCCGTTAGCCGAATAAGACGCCGAGAGACGTAACGATCTCCATACCGATGACCACGATATAGATCGCCATAAAGCAGAACAGGAGGCACATTGAAAGGCGTTTCACCTTTCTCGGAACCTTCTGTGCTTCCTGTTTGAGCAGCTGCCTCTGATAATCCGAAAACTTGACGGCGAGGCTCGACCAGTACACTTCGGTTTCGTCGCCGCGAAGAACACCGATCAGCCCTCTTGAAACGTCGGACAGCATTGAGGAGCCGACGCGGTTTTCAAGTCTCGTCAGCGCCGCTTCGTAGTTGCCGGAGCGCATATCCGCTACCGTGATCTCAAGTTCGCTTTTCAGTTCCGGACCGGCTGTTTCTTTATAGTTATCCAGGATATACAGCACGTCTCGGTTGTGCTTCAGCGTCTTTTCGATATGAGAAACGAATCTCGGCAGTTCATACTCGATTGCTTTTCTTTTGGCTTTGATCTTATTCGCCACGCCTTTGCTCTCGCGGAAATACATAAACACGGCAAGCGCGATCACGACCGGAGTCAGAAGCGGAAAGATGAAAAACGTCGGGACGGCGAATATGCCGACGAGCATTGCTTTTACGATGCTGTTCGCTATATGCATTTCCGGCGAGATGTTCATACCCGCCGATTTCAGATCTGTTTCAAGCTGCATCCGTTTATATTCGTTTAGGCGCAGTTTCTTTGAGATCAACATTGCGAGATCGTGCAGCCATATTTCTATCGTTCCGGTCTTCTGCTTCTGTCGCTTGGCGAGGTTGCCCGCCGCCGTCGACGTTGCGAAGAAAGGTACACGCATTGCGTCCGCAAGGATCAGGAAGAGTCCGACGCCGAACAAAGCGCCGATTATTGCCTGTAGCATTTGTCGGTACCTCCTTATCTCTTGTACTCAATCGGTCTGGTGTATTTCATCATCAAAAGAGCCGTAATGAGTATGACCAGAGCGCATATTGCGAGAACGATCTTGCCAGGCAGAGTGAACATCAGCGCATGGAACCAGTCCTTGTTCAGAACGTATAGAAGCGGGATGTTTGCGACTACCATACAGACCATCATCCAGTATTCTTTCCGAACCTCGGCGAGCATCGTTTTAAGATCGTTATTGACGATTCTGACGTCCGTCAGTTTACCGACGATTGGAAGCAGCGTGTCTTTGAGCGTTCTGTCATCCTGACAGGCGATCAGCGTATCGCACCATTCGCGGTAGATGTCGTTGTCAATCTTTTCTTTCAGGTTCCTGATAGCTTCCTTCAGATCGGACGAGATCATCGTCGCGTCGCCGACGAAGCCCTGAAAGATTTCTCGGATCGGCGGTTTCAGATAAGTGATGTTTTCGTTTACCGCGCCAACTATATCGTCGGAGCGGATATACGACGTCGTTATGATAGAGAGCGCCGTTTCCATCTCCTCCTTTATATGCTTGTCATACGCCGCGATTGTGCTTTTGGCAAACAGAAACGGCAGCATAGCGAACGCCGCCGCGAACACGGGGATAAGGAAATAGTTGTTAAGAAGGACGGCGAGAAAGCAGCCGGCGACAAGCATGACGACAGACGCCGCGCACGCTATCGTGAACTGCTTTCCTTTGCCGGTTACCTCCAGCGCTTCCTTGATGTGAAGGATTTCTTTTGTGATTCTGCGGGATTTCTTTCTGCCTTTGGCGATCTGCGCCTTGTCGCGGAGCGTCTGCTTCGGCGAAATGAATTTCATCATATCGTTCGTTACGACCTCCGGCGTGATGCCGAGAAGCAGAATGATACCTGCCGAGATCAATAGAAATCCGATCAGGTAAAAAATGATCATGCGCTCACGTCTCCTTTCTTCAAAAATCTGTTGAGTTCGTCCTGCGGGACACCGTACTGCATCAGCCGCTGTCTCAGGCTCTGCGACATGATATTGGGCTTATCGAAGTGACCTTCGATTACGAACTGACCGTCTTTGATCGTGTTTCTATCTATCTGATAATTGTAAAGACAGCTGTATTCGCGCTCGCCGGACGAATTTATGATACATTCTGAAATATCCATAATCCGTCTGTCGTTGTTTTCGAGTTTGTGCGCGTAAACGACGAGCGGAAACGCCTGTCCCGCTTGCATCAGCGACGTATTGAAGTCTATCGGGAACCGCTTCTGACATAGGAGCGCGATTCTCATATGTGCCGCCGACGCGGGACCGGCGTGTACCGTCGATACGACAGTGTGACCGGTCAGAGACGCCTCCACCGCCGAGTAGCATTCCACGTCGCGCATCTCGCCGACGCATACCACGTCTGGATTAAAACGTAGCGACGCCACAACCAGATCTTCCTGGGTGATATCGTATGCCGGATTGTCTGACGGACGGGACAGCGTGTGAACCACGTTGTTTGTAATGTTGCCGTTTTTATCTCTGCGAACGAGACTCAACTCGCGGGAGCCTGACTCAATGGTGAATACACGTTTCGTATCCGGAATCGACGTCATAATTGCGTTCAGCAGAGTGGTCTTACCGGAGCTTGTCGCACCGGCGACTACGAAAGGCACGCCATATCTGATGCATATACATAGAAAATCCACCATTTCCTGAGTAGCAAAACCTGTTTCCACAAGGTTTTCCCGCGTAACTCTCGAAGGGTGCAGCAGACGGATTGATACGCTGACGCCTCTTTCCTCATCAACAATCGGCTCTTTAAGCGCCGTTATACGCGTGTTGCCGGGCAGGTGTCCCTGGGCGGTCGGCGTGGCGTTGTCTATGATCATTCCGCTGTGATGCAGAAGCCTTTTGATTATATCCACGGCGTGCTGCGGGGAATGAAAATGGTCTTTCATCTTGACTATACTGCCGTCGAGATAGGTCAGAGCGATATCGTCCCATCCGTTTACATTGATCTCTTCAAGATCCGGAGATCCAAGGAAAGGCGTCAGGACGCTGTATTCCGCCATCTCGCAGTACAGCTTGTCGATGAGTTCCTTCGTGGTCAGGTTTTCAACGTGATAATCATTATCCCGCAGGTACTTGTCCACATAGGATTTCAGCTGATTGAGTTTACTTTTATCTGTGAGAACGGCTGCGTAATGCTGCGAAACGTACTCCTGAGTCAGCTTCAGCAGAGTCCAGAAGTCTATTGTTTTCGCCATTATCTCACCCCACGATCTTATCTACGATTGCCTTGAATTTATCGTTGAATTTCTTGTCGTTTACAGGCTCGGTCAGTTTACCGTCGAGCATCTGCTCCTTTACGGCTCTGCTGTACGGAATGACGAATCTCGGATCGTGCAGTCTGGATTTTGCTTCTTCAATCGGCATATACAGATCCGCGTCGGGTACGTTGATGCCCTGAATCTGACGGTCAAGTCCGAACACGGGATCGGCGTACAGCGGAAGCTGCGATGCGAAGAAACTGACGGATTTGAGATCGGACGATGCGAGCCGGATAACCTCGTCGGCTTCCTTGATCGCAACACGGGAGATCGGGTTTTTGAGATTGCTCGTGCAGTCAACTACCACGAAATCCGCAAGCGTTGACAGAACCGTGAGAAGCGCTCTGACTTTCGTCTCGTCGAACGACGGGTAGGTGTACCTATTTTCACCGTCCGTGAAGCCGAGAAAGCCGAAGTTCTGTTTCTGCTTGATCGTTACAAGCTGCTTGATAACGTCCTCCTGGGCGATATCCGTTTTTTCGAGCGCCACGCCTACCGAGAACATATCTTCCTTTTTGTAATTTGGAAAGATAACGGGAAGTGCAGGTGTCTCATTATCCGCATACAGAACGATAACAGTCGACTGATATTTTTCATAGATCGTCTGCGCGAGTTTGGTGGTGAAGGTTGTCTTTCCGGAGTTCGGCGAACCCCATACCGCGATTGTTTTACTCATCGCTGCTCACCTCCGTTTCGGGGAGGTAAGCCGGTACTTTGCCGTTGATGATGTCATTGGCATACTGTACGATATCGAACCCTTCGCCGTCTTCATCTCCGGTATCCGTTGTTTCTCCTTCCTCGGTCTTTTCTTTCAGCTGCCTGAAATACTCATCCTGTGCGTCGAGGAATTTCTGTGCGGTTTCGTCATCGCCGCGAAATACGAGATCCGCGTGGATTCTTCCGCTGTTTTCATATTCCACGAGCAGCTTTGCCTGTTCACGGTTCACGAGCAGAGTAACCGTAGACGGCAGTTCGTATGTTCCGTCCTCGTTTACCGTCAGTTCGTCCTTGTCCGCGCCTTCCGCAGTTGTGGTCGTAATCACTTTCACATAGGTGAGCGCACCGGGCATAATCGCTTTCGAGGTGTCGTTTTCATATACGACAAGCTGAACAATATCGCCGTTTTCGAGTTTGCCCGACAAACCGCCGGCGAAGGTCTGAATGGTGATACTGATTGCCTGTTTATCGCCGTTGAGTGTTCTAAACACGTCGTTTGCCTTATCCGACGTAGCGGAGAGCTTTGACGGAAGCAGATAATCTCCGGCTTTCAGATCTGTCGCGGCGTACTTGCCGACCACGTTTTCTTTTCTTACGATAACGTCGGCGTGGAGATTATATCCGCCGACCTTTATGACTTCCACATCGTTATCAGAGATCTGATGTCCTTGTACCACATCGCTTTTCATTCTGACGATATCCACCTTGCTTTCTGCGAGCTTATTCACAAGCGGAGCAACGGCAAAGGTGACTACCAGAGCGAGAACAATGCAGATAATTCCTATGATAGTTCTGTTTTTCAATTGGTTTCCTCACTTTCCGGAGCATTTCAGATTATGAACGCCAGCATCGCTCCAAAACTGAGGAACGGTACGAGCGCAAACGGCTCCTTGTTCGTTTCCTTACGGATTTTTCTGACGATTAACATGATGATGACGCCTAAGAGCATACCGACGAGCAGCGCGAAGATTTCTTTTTCCGCGCCGAGCAAAAACGCCAGTGCAGTGGATATCTTTATATCCGCGCCGCCTATCGCTCTTTTTGGTCTGAGAACCGAAACGAGCAGCTGAGGGATGAACACCACCGCTGCGCCGATCAGCATCGAAGGCAGGTTCGCGGGTTCAAATCCGACAAACGCAAGGATAAGGATCGCGGCGGTTATGAAATCCGGCACCTCGTGCTTTGCGATATCCGACACGCTTGCCCAGAGCAGAATCGCGCAGAGGATCAACCCCTGTATCGCCGCGATGGATATTCCGTGAACAACGAGCAGAATAAGACCGACTCCCGCGTATGCAACAAGCGCAGCCGGAATGATCGGCTCGTTCAGATCCTTTTTTGAATGGCGTAGCATTATCCATACGGCAAGCGTAAAAATGCCGAGGATAACCGCACCGGCAGCGATTTGCAAGACTAAATCAGCGGCTGCTACCTTCACAATCGGAGTGATCGGAGGAAGTACCGGCGGAAGTATCGGTCTTATCATTTCAGCGCCTCCTTATTTCTTCCTCTTGATAACGATGACGAATACGACAGCGGCAACAAGCAGCGCAGCGCAGATCCCGATGATAACTCCGTAGTTGTTTACCTCGGACACGGCGGCGATTTCGCTTACTTCGGTAAAATCGTCAAAATCAAATACGATTGCCTTTCCGTCAGGAGTGCCGCCTTTGCTCTGGGTGATCTTATCCGGCATATTAACCGTGATCGTCATCTTGTACGCGCCTTTCAGCTGATCGTTATCGACTTCGGGCGGATTGACTGTAGCTCTGAAAGTGTAAACGGAGTAGAAGATACCTTCCGTCTTTTCCAGATTGACCGAATCAAATACTTTCACGTTTTTCTTCTCGGTTTCGGGCTGATATAGCGTATAATCGGAAGGATCGTCTTCCGGTTCGTCTTCGCCAGTGAAACTATCGAGTTTATCCGTGTCATACGTCATCTCGAGCAGGGCTTCCTTGATTTCCTCATAAGAGCCGTACTCTTTGGTTTCGGTGACGGTCATATATGTGGTGTCGCCGTATTTGACAGCTTCGGGAGTTTTTCCGTCGAAGAGATCCGAGCCGCCGAGAGCCGTCAGCTGATCGTAAACGCTTTTTTCAATACCGAATGACGCGGATACGCTGCCGGTTCCGTTTTTATTAAGCGTTACGCCGATGTCTGTTCTGACGCATCCGGTCAGTGCAAACACGAGCATGAGCGCCGTGAGCAGAAGTGTAATGTTTTTTTTCATGCGTTTTTCCTTTCTGCATTAGATTTTGTCTGCGGAGCGGCATCCGAAGACGCCGCTCCGCAGTCGTGCTTAGCCCTTATAGTTGAAGAGCTGCTGGATTTTGGTCGTGACGGTAGGCATGATAGTGGTGTTGAAGAGAGCGTAGAGACCTGCGAGCAGGAGAGCGCCGATGACCACGGCAATCAGGATTTTGACGCCGCTGTCGACG
>JAEEGW010000180.1 GCA_016280525.1 Clostridiales bacterium | reverse complement strand
GTATCCGGGTATTCTCTGTCCTCCGACGACGCGGCGCGGTCAAGCGGTGTAAGTTCCGATATTATCTGAAACAACAGATACACCGCGCGCGATGACAGGTCCGCGTTGTCCGCACCGTCCGGCTGCTCGCTTATAAGAGCTGCGGCAGTGCTGTAAATATCGGATAATAACATCAGGCTACCGTAATATCAAGAAGCAGAAGCTCTTTGGGATATACGATCTTTGCGCCGTACAGGTGCAGGCCTTTGACCGCGTCCGCAAAGCGGAGCTCCGGACGGTACGCCTCGATCTCGTTCAGCTGCTCGGCAAACGTGATGGCGCGCTTCGTTCTTGCAAAGCACTTGTAATGCTCAACGCTGCTGACGGTCTGCTTCTGCACGTTGTTTGAAACGTAGATCTTGAAGCCCAAGAACGTGCCTATGCAGCCCTGATCGAGAACTTCCGTGTTGTCCGTGCCGCTTACGATCTTCGCCTTGATTATGGCGGATGCGACCACGGGCGGGACCTCAAGGATTATCTCCTCGTTGCCGGGTACGTCGTGCTCAAGCATCTTCTGTCTTACTTCAAGCAGCATATCAACGACGTTTGAGCTTGTAAGACCCGTCACGGTCTTCGTGTTTGACGCGGAGACCTGGCTGTAAAGCGAGAAAACGTATTTGTCCGCTTCGTTTGCAAGCGCGGAAGCCGCGAGGTGCATAGCCTCCTTCATCAGCTTGGGCGTCGCCTGCGCGCGGTCTATATCGTCTATCGCAAAGTTGAAAGCCTTTGCTTTTTCAATGGTGAGCGTGCGCTGCGTGTCGGTAAGCTCCGCGGGCGCGCTCATATTTGTGTTTTTGGTGTAATCGAACACGGATATGGGGGACACGCCGACGATCTTTACCGTATCGCCCACGTTTTTGATATCGCCCTCAAAATCCCTGCTGCAGTTCTTGACCGCTACGTATTCGCGGTCAAGCTCTCTGTAAAGTGTCTGCGACCATACGGTCGGAATAAAATAACTAAGTGCCATTTATTTTTCTCCTTTTGAATTTAAGAATAAAATCCTGCCGACTTCATACTCGCAAGTATGTCGTCGTAATTTGCCGCCACTTCCTTTTCGTTCATGGCGTAGACTTCTTTGCCGGTATATACCGCTCTTTTCGGCTCGCCGCTTATCCTGCCGCTTGACTGCTCCGCGTTTCTTATATTCACGCGGTCCGCACGCTCCGACGCTTCTTTTTTCGCATCGGAATATTTACCGTACGCGTCAGCAAGCTTTACGCCGCTTTTCACGTCCTCCCAGACGGACACGGGTATGCTGTCAAGCTCCGTTTCGGGAAACAACTCTGTGAATTCGGTTATTTCAAGCTCTGCTCTCTGTCTGTTCGTCACTGTTTAAAAGCTCCTCCTTGTCTGCTATAATGCCCTCCGGCAGTCTTTTGATATACTGAGATACGGTTATATATCCGCCGGAAAGCAGTCTGTCAAGCGTATTAAGCGACGCTATCTGAGAATATCTGTTGCCGGCGCCCACGTCAACACGCGCCGACAGAAGCGCATCTCTCATAAGCGAGATCTCCGGCAGTTTTTCCGCTTTTTCCTCGCCGTCTTCGTTTCTGTATATAACGAGCCGGTCTTCCGGGTAATACGTCAGAAGCATATCCGCCCAGATAAGCGCTAAATCTTCTATACACGCGTACAGATTCTGCCTCAGCGTTTCAAGCGGTATCGCCGACGCCTCCTGCAGGGCGAGTATAGCCGAGGTGTTGTCCGGCTCGACCTCGCCCAGCGCCGCGTCCGTCGCTCCCATCATCTCTTTTGTGTGAGTCAAAGTCATGGCTATGACCTCAAGGAAGCCGGACTGCAGCTGTCCGGTGCCTATTACGGACGCGGCATTCCTTACGTCGCCTCCGCCGCGCACGCCTATCGCTTCTCCTACTTCGTTCGTCCACTCCGGTATAAGAGTTTTATCGTAAACTATTTTGGAAAAAGCGGTGTCCGTCATGTGCTTCATGACCATGGCGTACGCTTTGTTTATATACTTCTGATTTTCTTTGAGCGCCGTGATAGGCGAGCTGCCTATAAAGCTGCCTTTTACCTTATCCCACGCGAAATACGCTATAGGATATCTTTTCATTTTCGTTTTTCTTTTGGCTACGACTACGTTTTTAGTGCTCTTTTCCCAGCATACGTAACCGTCCTTGTCTTTTGTGAAGGTTATAAGATACGTCGCGTGCTCGGAATCAGCCGCTTCCGTCCCGTAGCCGTCCGCGCCGCTGTCTTCCGCCTCGTCCGCCGTGATTTTCGCGGCTTCTTCTTTCTTGACGCCGTTTTTCAGAGCCTCCGAGAACAAATGTTCGACAGTATCTCTTCCGGCGAGCATAACGTAGTCCTGCTCCTGTACGTCCCTGCTGTTCACGTCGGAAACGAACAGGTTGGTGTTGTCGCATAAAACGGTCTTTATATCGCCCGTATGCGCCTGTCCGGTCTTGAGCCCCGGCTCCCAGTAGCAGTAGAAAACGCCGTCGCCGGAGATAGCCGCGTCAAGCAGAGCCTGCCTTATAAGCACGTCTATCTTGCTTTTGTCAAAGCGGTACGCGGCGTTGCCGTTCAACAGTTTCAGTCCGTTCTGCAGCTGTTTTTTGCTTTCGCACATCTCCGTCACCGGCATTGAATCGTCGCTGTAAACGACTGATAGGGGCTGACGCGCAACGGACGATATCATGTAGTCCGTAATGCGCTTTATCACGTTGAAAACGGGCGTCGGAAGACCGCAGGGATCAACGCCGTACCACTGATCCCCTCTGTAAAAGCGCTCGTTTTCGCGCACGGTCTGATACAGGCCTATGCGGCGTTTGTATTCGCGCCCTGCCTCAAAGCGTTCCCACGCTTTAGTTTTGTTGTCCATTTGATCATTCCTTTCAGTATTTTGAAACGGGCACGCCGTAATATCCGCGGCGGTATTTGCCTCTTCTGTCCGCCGGATCGGGAGGCGGCGTTATACGCGACATAACGGCGTAGCGGAGCGCCTCCGGCAGATGAGTTATATCGTGCGGCTTGTCGCTGCAGTCCTCGGGGCGGTTCTTATCGTACGTAAGAGACGTCATGCAGCGTATAAGCTCCGGGCACTTATCCGATATATACATATCCGTGCTGAGCAGCTCTCTCACCGCGCGCCAGCCGGCGATGCGCCTGTCGTCGGCGCGTATAAGCGGGGGCATCCCGTCTGCCCGCATCATAGTTTCATAGCCGGAGATGCCGCTGTCCTGTCTTCTGTTCCACAGGTCGGGCGACGCGGCGATGTAGTCTACGTTAAGATCCGAACATACCCTTGCCACCTCGCGCGCGGCGGCGGAAAGCGTCAGATCCGATTTGATAAACTCGCGGAAAACGGTGAGCCTGCCGTAAGCATCCGCGCACAGCAGCACAAGCGCCGCTGCGTCAAAGCCGTAGTCAAGCCCGCCTGTTATGCGGCAGACCTGCGGCATATCAAAATCTCCGGTTATATGCGTACCGTCGGACAGCTCCGTGAAAAACTGGCCGGAGAATATGTCCCAGCTACCGTAGAGCCACGCTTCTCTTAACGCGGGAGGAAGGCTTTGCAGCTGAGATACGTATTCCGGATCAGCTTCAAGCAGCGCGGTGTTGTCAAAGACCGTCGCCTGTATGAACAGGTAGTCTTCCGGCCGCTCGCCGTCGCGGTAGTTTTTATCTATAAACAAACGCTTTACCCACCCGTGTCCGACTCCGCCGGGATTGCAGGTCAGGTACATGCGTTTGGGATTGCCGTTGTTTCCTCGCAGACAGGCTTTCAGAATATTGAACTGGTATTCCGTTATCTGCGTCGCCTCGTCAACGGCTATCACGTCAAATTCAAGTCCCTGATACTGAAGAGTATCGCCGTCGTCCGCCATATACCCGACTTTTATGGTCGAGCCGTTTGGGAAGGATATTAGTTTATTCGTCTCCGAATAGCTGACCGCGAAAGACAGCTCGGATAAAAGCGGAAGTATGTGGTTGTACCTTAACTCCCCGTAGCTGCGCCGCAGAAGCAGGCATTTTAGCCCGGGATAACGTATGCACATCAAAATCAGCTTTCTTCGCAGCGCCCAGCTTTTGCCGCCGCCCCTCGCGCCGCCGTACGCCGTATATTTTGCTCTTGACAAAAACAGCTGTTTCTGTTTTGGTGAAGGTTTCCCCTTCAGTATCAGTTTCCTCAAATCGCGTCCTCTTCCTCAGTTAAGCTTATAACGCTTATGGCTCCCGTATCCTTTTCGCCGCGGTCAAAAAGGTTTTTTAAGTACATGCTAAGAACGGTCGCAGAGAGATTTTTGGCTCCGGCGTTCAGCGCCTCGTCTTCAAATACCGCGTCTATAAGCTCCGCCTCGTCGCGGTTTTCTTTGCAGTATTCCTCAAAGACGGTGGGCGGTATCTTCTGACGCCTTAAAAATCCGGCTTTGTTTGCAAGCATATTCTTTTCTCTGCATTCTTTTGCGTAAAGTTCGGCTTTGCCCAGATACTTATACTTCATTATCCGTGCAAAGGGCTTCTATAAGCTCCGATACGTCCTCGTAACCGAAAAGATCCATAATATCCTGAAGATCAAGCTGCTCCGCACACCCCGGGCAGATCGTATATCCGTCCGCGTAAATGTAATCTTCCGCGCAGCAGTCTCCGCATAACGAACATTTGTTCGTCTTTAAATTTTCATCGTCACGGAAAAACCGTGACGCCGATCCGTTATTTTTGGCCATTTAAGTTGTGCGCACCCCTCCTTTAGAAAATTTATCAGACGAATATCCGCTTTTTTTGAAAATACTTCTTGACAACAGGAAAAGTATGTGATATTATATGTTTGTTCGCGGATTTCCGTTGATAGCTGCATTATACCACAAATTTGTGATTTTGTCAAGTCCTAAATTCGCAATTTGCGAACATTTTTTCAAACAAGGTGGTTTTTATGGATAAAACGCTTGAAAACATCTTAGTGCTCATAGGCAGTAAAAAAGGCAGTCAGAGAAGGTTTACGGAGGCGCTCGGCCTCTGTCCGTCCACCGTCGGAGACTGGAAGAGCGGCAAGAGCAAATCATACACAAAACGCCTGCCGCAGATAGCGGAATATTTCAATATCTCCGTTGATTCCCTGCTACGCGGGAAAGAAGTCGGCTCCGTCTATCCCGCCGGCGTCCGACGACCGATACCGGTTCTCGGTACGATAAAAGCCGGCGTGCCGATCAACGCGGAGGAGCACGCGGAGGGCAGCGATTACGCCGACGTTGACGACCCGGAAGAGTATTTTTATCTCAAAGTCAAAGGCGACAGCATGATAGGCGCCGGAATAACGGACGGCTCGATGGTGCTCGTCCGCAAGCAGAACTACGCGGAGGACGGACAGATAGTCGTATGCCTTGTGGATAACGAATACGCGACCTTGAAAAGATACCGCAACCAGAACGGAACGGTGATACTCATGCCGGAAAATCCGTCGTACCAGCCGTTTATTTTATCGGCGTCCGATTTTGAGCAGGGCTCCGCGGCAATACTCGGCGTAGCGGTGGAAGTAAAGAAAAAACTTTTATAAAAGGCTAAGACAATGAACGGAAAAGAAATAAAAAAAGCGGTGGATATAGCCGCTCGCGCCGGCTCCATGCTTCTGCGCTCCGGCGCCGATATAACGCGTGTGGAAGACACCATAAGACATATGATGGTCTCCTTCGGCGTTCGGAAATACGATATTTTCACAATTACAAACGGCATTTTCATATCCGCTTCTGCGGACGACGCGCCGGAGGGAATGGGAGATTACACGCGTATCTGCGAGATACCGAGAAACTCCTCGGACTTAGGCAGAGTGGATATGATAAACACGCTGTCGCGCGATATAGAAGCCGGCAAATACGATATGGACGGCGCGGAAAAACGGCTTGACGAAATAGAAAAGGCAAAGCCGTATCACCCGCTGATAAATCTCGTCGCCGCGGCCGTCGCGTCAGGCGCATTCAGCTTTTTGTTCGGCGGCAGTTTTATAGACGCGGTGCTCGCCGCCGCGATAGGATTCAGTTATTACTATATTTTCATACTGCTTGACAGAACGAAATTATCAAAACTGCTCACGAACGCGATCTGCGGCTGCATTTTAGCGCTTATGACGATAGGGTTTACGAAACTGATCCCGGGCGTGAATATGAATATGGTGATAGTCGGCGCAATAATGCCGCTTATCCCAGGAGTCGCTTTCGTCAACTCGATACGCGATATCGCCGCGGGAGACTATATCTCCGGCGCGATAAGGATGATTGACGCCGTTGTCGTTGCGGCGGGTATCGCCGTGGGCGTCGGTCTTACGATAGCCGTGTTCACGCGGTTCGGTATTATATAGGAGGCTGTTATGACTTTTGTTGAAATAATTATAAACCTCGCGGTCTCTTTCGTCGCCACCGTGGGATTCTGCATTGTGTTCAATATACCGAAAAAGCAGATGCTCTTCTGCGGACTGCTCGGCGTTATCAGCTGGGGCATGTATATACTTCTCAAAGACCCGATCGGACCGGTAGCCGCTACGTTTGCCGCCGCGGCGGTCATAACGCTTCTGTCGCGCGGGCTCGCGGTAATAAGAAAATGCCCGGTGACCATCCTTCTGATCCCCGGCGTCATACCGCTCGCACCCGGGTCGGCAATGTACCATACGGCGTATTATTTTGTCACAAGCGATATGCCGAAAGCCGGCGAATACTGTTTTCTCACGATCAAACTCGCAATGGCGATAGTTTTAGGCATACTCGTAGTCATAGCCGTTCCGAAGATAAGGAGAAAGACGAAAGAAATTAAGAATTAAGAATTCAGAATTAAGAATTAAGACGGACGATCGTTGTTCGGGAACCCCCATTGCTCATCCTGTTCGCAACGGGGAACCCCTCTGTTCGGGAACCCCCATTGCTCACCCTGTTCGCAACGGGGAACCCCTCCGGTCGTCCGTTCTAAATTTCGCAATCAACGACATTTCATATCCCGCAGGGACTTTTTCGGGCGCAAGACCCCACCCTGTAACAACGTCACATCGCCTTGCGGCAAGATTCTGTTTGTAAAGGGGGTTCCCCGCCCGTGAACCCCCAAAAACTCGACAAGCTCGTTTTCGGGGAAGCCCGGTCGCCCCCCTATCCACCCCCTTTACCCCAGCCATCCCTCCAACTGTGTCGTGGCTTTTCATGGGGTTCCCGCCCGCCGCCGCGCCCCCTCAAATCTTTTGAGGGAGGGGTAAGGGAGTTTGGGGGTTGCGGAGCGAAGCGACGCGGAGGGGTGGGAAACCCCCAAACGAAATCTGAACGGCGTATCGGCTCGTGCCGCCTCACTTGTAGGGGCGACCATTGTTCGGAAACCCC
>JAEEGW010000179.1 GCA_016280525.1 Clostridiales bacterium | reverse complement strand
CGGCGGCTGCACCGGCAGTTTTTTGGGCGAATACCAGGCGGGCGGCGTTATAGTCGTACTCGGACTCGGCTCTGATAAAAAGCGCATTGTCGGCAATTTCCCGTGCACCGGTATGCACGGCGGCAAAATGATACTGCGCTCCGACTGCGCCGACATTCAGTTTCCCGGTCAGGTCACCGCGAGACCCGCGACGGGGACCGATATGGAAGAAATAAAAAAATACATAGATCAGTTCTGCCGTCTGTTCGGCTGTGACGAAAAGAAAATGCTTGATTCCCCGTTCACAGTCGTAACGCCGGACAGCAAAAACCCGTACAAGCAGCTTTACGTTGCCAACTGAACCGGAGGGAAAAATGAAATACTCAAAAGAAGAGGTAATGCAATACGTGAATGAGGAGGATGTTAAATTCATCCGCCTCGCTTTTTGCGACGTTTTCGGAAGACAAAAGAACATATCCATAATGCCGGACGAGCTTCCGCGCGCGTTTGAGCACGGCATAGCTTTTGACGCATCCGCGATAGCCGGCTTCGGCGACGAGGCTCATTCAGATCTGTTTTTACATCCGGACCCGGAGACTCTTTCGTGGCTGCCGTGGAGACCGGAACAGGGCAAGGTCGTGCGTATGTTCTGCTCTATAACGTATCCGAACGGCAGACCGTTTGAGTGCGACACGAGAACGCTTCTCAAAACCGCGGTAAAAGACGCGGCAAAAGCCGGATATACGTTTTATTTCGGCGCGGAGCAGGAATTCTACCTCTTTGAGCTGGACGACAGGAATCTGCCCACCAAAACGCCGTACGACAATGCCGGATATATGGACATAGCTCCGGACGACAAGGGAGAAAACGTGCGCCGCGAGATATGCCTGACCCTGGAGCAAATGGGCATCCGCCCGGAAAGCTCGCACCACGAGGAAGGACCGGGACAGAACGAGATAGATTTCAAGTACACGGAGGCTCTCGCCGCCGCGGACAACGTTATGACGTTTCAGACCGTGGTCAAGACTTCCGCCAAAAGAAACGGTCTTTTCGCGGACTTCTCCGCAAAACCGCTTGACACGGAAGCCGGCAGCGGATTCCATATAAACATATCCGTAAAACCGGACACGGCGTCCAAAACGCTTGAAAAAACGATAGCCGGAATACTTGACAAGGCCGTGCCTATGACGGTGTTTTTGAATCCCACGGACAATTCGTACAAGCGCCTCGGCAAATTAAAGGCGCCGCGCTACGTTTCGTGGTCCGCGGAAAACCGCTCTCAGCTCGTGCGCGTGCCTGCCGCCTCCGGCGAATACCGCCGCGCCGAGCTCCGCTCGCCCGACCCGACGGCAAATCCGTATATCGCCTTTACGCTTATGATAAGAGCCGGGCTTTACGGCATTGAAAACGGTCTGTCGCTTCCCGACCCGCTTGACGTAAATCTATATAAAGCGGACGAAAAAACGCTTTCCAACCTAAAAAAGCTCCCGGTTGATTTAAAGGAAGCAAAAGTCGCCGCGATGATGGACGATTTTATAAAGAAAAACATACCGGATAAGATACTTCAGATATTCTGTAAATGATACGATCGTTTGCAGGGGAGGGATCTCCCCTCCCGTGTTAATCAACGTATCTTAATTCTTAATTTGTAAAGGAGGTGCGAATTTGAGTCTGAAAGAACACGTTTACAGCGTGCTTGTGGTTTCGTCGTCTGATAAATTCAATCAGGCTGTCGCGGACGTCTTCGTCTCCTCCGCATACTCCCCGGTAAACTGCGTTTCCGCGGTAAGCACGGCAAAGCGGGCGCTTACCGAGCGTGATTTTGATTTCGTTATAATAAACTCTCCTCTGCCGGACGATACGGGCGCTCTCTTCGCGGCGGACACGGTCGCCTCCTACAACACTGTGGTGCTGTTTCTGACAAAAGCCGAGCAGTACCCGGATATGTTTGACAAACTGGCAGAGCACGGCGTGTTTCTTATGCAGAAGCCGGTCTCTGTATCGTCGTTCCGGCTGGCTTCGGAATGGCTGATAAGCGCGCGCGAGCGGATACGGAAGACCGAGAAAAAGACGCTTTCCATAGAAGAGAAAATGAACGAGATACGCACGGTAAACCGCGCAAAATGGCTTTTGATAAGCGAGCTTAAAATGACGGAGCCGGACGCGCACCGCTACATAGAAAAGCAGGCGATGGACCGCTGTACCTCAAAGCAGCAGGTAGCAGAAGAGATAATAAAAACATATTCATGATCCGCACTTGACAAAAGGTGCGGATCTGTTGTATAATACAAAAAAAACGAACGGAGATATTATTATGCTGAATATCGGTGACAAAGCGCCCGGATTTACGTTAAAAGACAAGGACGGAGCTGACGTGAGCCTGTCCGATTTCGCGGGCAAAAAGGTGGTTTTGTATTTTTACCCGAAGGACAATACGTCCGGCTGCACGAAACAGGCGTGCGCGTTTGCCGGCTTATACGGGCAGTTCAAGAAAAAAGGCGCGGTAGTCATAGGCGTCAGCCGCGACAGCGTGGCGTCGCATACGAAATTTGCGGAAAAGTATTCTCTTCCCTTCATCCTGCTCTCCGACCCGGAGCTTGAGGTGATCAAGGCGTACGGCGTATGGCAGGAAAAGAAGAATTACGGCAAGGTGAGCATGGGTGTGGTCCGCACGACTTTCATAATCGACGAGGCGGGCAATATTTCTCACATAATGCCGAAAGTCAAGCCGGACACAAACGCCGCGGAAGTGCTGGAGATGCTTTGAAAACAAAAACCGTATTAAGAATAATATTCCTGTCCGCAACGGTATTATTGCTTGTCTTCGTCTTCATAATGTCGGCAAAGCCGGCGGAAAAATCCGCAGAGATAAGCCTTTCCGTAGATTACAGACTGTGCAGACTTCTGCGCCCCGGATTTGACAAACTGACGGAAGAAGAACAGCTGAGGTGCGCCGCGGAAATAGATCATTTCGTGCGGAAATCCGCGCACTTTGCGGAATTTGCCGCGCTCGGCGCGCTGTTTTGCGCGGATTTTCTGCTGCTCGATCTGAAGCGGTATCAATGCGTCATTTTCGCGTTTTTGCTCGGCGCCGCAGCCGCCGCGGCGGACGAGATACATCAGTTATTCGTGCCGGGCAGAGCTTTTGCGTTCACCGATATACTTATAGACTCGGCCGGAGTCCTGACCGGATGCCTGTTTGCTCTATTGATTTACGTTATAATAATCTCCGTCAAAAAAAGAAAAACACAAAAAGCTGTTTAAAAGCCCGGAAGCGGACCGGGCGGTAAAACAGCTTTTTTATTTTTATCCTTAAAACGCCAAACGTAAAACGGTCGTCCGGCGGTTTCCGATGTTAAATTTTTGTATCATATTTTTCTTGCCACATATTTTTTCCATAACTGTGCATACTTATATAAACCGGAAAAAAGGAGTTTATATATGAAAGCAACCGGAATAGTAAGAAAAATAGATGAATTAGGCAGAATAGTCATACCTAAGGAAATAAGACGCACCATGAGGATACGCGAGGGCGATCCGTTAGAGATATTCACGGAGAAGGACGGCGAGGTGATATTCAAAAAATACTCGCCGGTCGGCGAGATCGGAAGCATTGCCGGGGACTGCGCGGAATCTCTCCATAAGGCGGCGGACGTTTCCGTGATAGTATGCGACAAGGACACGGTCGTCGCGTCGTCCGGCGTACCGAAGCGTGAGTATAACGACAGACCGATCACCGCGGAGCTTGAGAAGCTCTGCGACAGGCGCGCCGGATACACGCACAGCGGGAACAAGCTTTATCCCGTGGACGGCTGCAGCAAATTCGTCTCCTGCGCCGCGCCTATCGTCTGCGACGGCGACGTCATAGGCGTTGTGGCTTCACTTTCGGACGAGGAGAAAAAAGCCGAAAACAGCACGGATATGCGTCTGCTCAACACCGCGGCGAACTTCATCGCGTCGCAGATCAACTGAAATAAAACGGCCGGATCATCGCTCCGGCCGTTTTTTATACCGTTATTCAAATTGAACTTGACTTTTTATTAAAAATGTGATATTATAAAGCAAATCAAAACGGGGTGTGGCTCAGTTGGTAGAGCGGGTGCTTTGGGAGCATCAGGCCGTCGGTTCAAATCCGGCCACTCCGATTATAAAAACAGAAAAACCTCGCTGCTGCGAGGTTTTTTCATGACCCATCGGAGATTCGAACTCCGGACACCTTGATTAAAAGTCAAGTGCTCTACCGTCTGAGCTAATGAGTCATATTTATGCTTTCTTCATCAAAGCCTATGTATTTTACCACATATAAACCGATTTGTCAAGGGGTTTATAAAAGATTTCTTTTATTATATTTTCGCAAATCGAATTGACTTTTTTTGCCTTATGTTTTATAATT
>JAEEGW010000028.1 GCA_016280525.1 Clostridiales bacterium | reverse complement strand
GAGCATCTCTTTTGACTTTAAAAGGTGCCTGATATAGCCTTTTGAGTAGTTTCTGCACGTCGGACAGCCGCAGCTTCTGCTTATGGGGCTGCTGTCGCGCTCGTATTTTTTGTTATTGAGGTTGACCGTGCCTTCCCACGTGAACAAAAATCCGTGGCGGGCGTTGCGCGACGGCATCACGCAGTCAAAGAAATCTATGCCGCGGTAAACGCCTTCTATTATGTTCTCCGGCGTGCCGACGCCCATGAGGTAGCGCGGCTTGTCCTGCGGAGCGAACGGCAGAACGTGATCAAGCACGTCGTACATGACCTCGGTCGGCTCGCCCACCGCGAGACCGCCGACGGCGCAGCCGTCAACGTCAAGCTCCGCGATCTGCTTCATGTGTTCAATGCGCAGGTCGTTATACGTCGCGCCCTGGTTGATCGCAAAAAGCATCTGATTCGGATTTATCGTGTCCGGCAGCGAATTCAGCCGCTTCATCTCGGCTATGCAGCGAAGCAGCCAGCGCTGCGTGCGCTCCATTGACGCTTTTGCGTACGAATACTCGGCGGGGTTTTCCACGCACTCGTCAAACGCCATGGCGATAGTCGACGCTAAATTGGACTGTATGCGCATCGACTCCTCCGGCCCCATGAAAATGCGTTTGCCGTCTATATGCGAGGCGAATTTCACGCCCTCCTCGGTTATTTTGCGCAAAGGCGCTAACGAAAACACCTGAAAACCGCCGCTGTCCGTCAGAACGGGGCGTTCCCAGTTGAAAAACTTGCGTATGCCGCCCATATCGCGTATCACGTCGTCGCCCGGACGGATATGAAGGTGGTACGTGTTTGAAAGCTCTATCTGACAGCCGAGATCGTAGAGGTCCATCGTCGACACCGCACCTTTAATAGCGGCGGACGTGCCGACGTTCATAAACACGGGCGTCTGCGCCGTCCCGTGATCTGAGATAAAAATACCGCGCCTCGCGCGGCCTTCGGTTTTTATTACTTGAAACATAATATTTCCTCTTTAGGAAAATCGTTTATTATCGTAGGGGGGGGTTTACCTCCCGTCCTGTAGGGGTGAGCATTGCTCGTCCGCTCTCAAAAGCCCCGATACTTCGGGGGGACGGCGGGGCAAAGCGGCTTACGCCGCAGTGAAATTCGTCGGCGTAGCCGACGAGTGAAATCGCTGCGCGGTGAAATTTGTCCTTACGGACAAGTGAAATTCGGCTCTTGAGAGCCGAGTGAATAAGGAAAATTCTTTGTCAGGGAGGTTCACGGGCGGGGGAACCCCCAAACGCGCGAAGCGCACGATTCGTCGCGAAGCGACACCTTTTTTATTCTTTATTATTTATTCTTTCATCGGTTATTATGTGCTTCACCGCTTCGCACGGATGGTAAAGCTCTGTTTTAAAAAACACGGGGTAAATCGTTTTGTCCGTATCGAACGGTATCCATTCAAGCGTTTCGGTGATCCCGCTTTCCGTGACGGAACTGCGGCGCGGCTCAAAATCAGACGGCGTTTTCATATAATAATAAAAACATATTTCATATATTTCGCGCCTTGTATTGTCGCCCATGTCGCCGTAAAAGTAGTTTTCACTTATAAATCCGAGCCGGTCTATCGGAAGCTTTACGCCGAGCTCCTCGTAAACCTCGCGAACTATCGCCTGCTCCGACGTTTCGCCGACTTTTATGCGTCCGCCGACGGAATAGTAATAATCGTCCCTCGGATTTTTGACCATCAGGACCTTGTTGTCTTTCGTTATGACGGCGCCGACGCGCAGATTTACCACGCTTTCGTCAACTCTTACGGTAATATCGCTGTTCATTTCTTTTGCCTTTCGTCGCGCCCCCTCAATCTTGCAGAGATTGTGGGACCGGGGTTTCCCGTTGCGAACTCGTGAGCAAGGGGGTCCCGGGAGGGGACAGGGGGGTATGGGGGGGTGGCGCGCAGCGCCGTGAGGGGTGGGCGACCACCCATTTTCGTTGCGAAGCAACACCTTAATTCTTAATTCTTAATTCTTAATTATTTTTCAAACCTTTTTACGGATACCGTCTTATGCTTCTCCGTATCGTACTCGAATATCGCGCCGTGAAGCGTTACGTGGTTTTCCGAAAAGTCAAATTTAACGGGCAGGTGCATCGTCATCTTTTCTATTATATTTTCCTTTTTAATGCCGAGCACGGAATCATCGGGTCCGCACATGCCGAGATCCGTAATATATCCCGATCCTTTCGGCATTATGCGCTCGTCCGCGGTCTGCACGTGCGTATGCGTGCCGAACATTATGTCTATCCTGCCGTCAAAATAGTGCGACATGGCTATTTTTTCGCTCGTCGCCTCCGCGTGTATGTCAAGCACGGAAATATCGTACTTGCTGGCGGCGGCTTTCAGCATTTTGTCGACCGTACGGAACGGACAGGCAAGCGGCTCAAGATAAACGACGCCCAGCACGTTCATAACGAGGATCCTCAGCCCTTTTTCCGGTAAAATAGTATATCCGAGGCCGGAAACCTCTGACGGAAAATTACCCGGACGGACGATATTCTTCGTCTCATCCAGGTACTCCCGTATTTCTCTTCTTTTAAACGTATGATTGCCGAGCGTTATACAGTCGACGCCGTACTTTATAAGATCGTTTGCCGTGCGTATGTCTATCCCGTTGGACGCCGCGGCGTTTTCGCCGTTGCAGACAACGAAATCTATTTCATATTCGCGGCGTATATCGTAAAGCTCTTCGGTCAGCCGCGCTACCGCGTTGCTGCCCGTGATGTCTCCTAACGCGAGAATTCTGAAAATCATTTTATTATTTATCCCAGAGCGTAAGATCGGCGTTGTTGTAGTAATGCTTCAGGATATACTTGTAATCCTTGCCCTGCTCCGCGTAAATGCCCGCGCCGTACTGGCTCATGCCGACGCCGTGACCCCAGCCGTAGACTTCAAACGTGAATTTGCCGGTATCTTTATTATAAGACACTCTGAAATTGTTGGACGAAAGTCCGAACAGGCTCTTGCACGCCTGACCCGTCAGATACGTGCTGCCGACTTTCAGGGTCTTTACTCTGTCGTTGTTGTTGAGCGTCAGGCTCATCCAGTCCGCAGGATCGGAGGGGAACTGTGTGTCGCTGTTATAATTGAGCACGCGGCTCTTCACTTCCGCGGCGGTAAATACTTCTTTGGAATATACGTACGGCGTATCAAGCGTTTCCGGTGTGGACGCGCCTACGAGGCACGGATCGTTTCCGCCCCAGATATTCGCCATGGAGTCGGTCCTGCCGTAGGAAGAAGCGTGGAATACCGCCTCTATCGGCTTGCCGTTATGGGTCATAACGATACCGGACGTCTCAACGACCGCCTGTTTTATCTTTGCGTAGACTTTATTTACGTAATCTTTGTCCGACCACGATTTCAGCGCGGATTCGTAAGGCAGATACGCCTGGCAGTGACCCGAATTCGTGCAGACGTCGGCTCCCGTAGCACCGTGAGCGGACGAATGATAGTACGAATCGGACTGCGCTT
>JAEEGW010000178.1 GCA_016280525.1 Clostridiales bacterium | reverse complement strand
GCCTATACCTGAATATGACCACCAGTACGCGTACGATAACAGAAGACACTTTATGTGCCGCGTGACGCACATCCACCGTGACAACCTCATGCAGGAACTGTTCAGGGTGCTGGCAAAATAAAAAACGGGAGCGAAAGCTCCTTTTTTTAAAGAATAAAGAAGAAATAATAAAGAATAAAAATCGGTGTAAACCGGTGTCGGCAGAGCCGACGTTCATTATAACCCGCGTGAAAACGCGGATTTCATCACCGCAGGTGATTTCATCGCGAAGCGATTTCATCCGTTCGCTTAGGCGGACGGATTTCATTTTCTTTGGGGCTCCCCGCCCCCCTCTCGTGAACCCCCATTGCTCACTATGTTCGCAACGGGGAACCCCTCGTCTCCGCCCCAAACCCCACCATCCCCCCGATATTTTATCGGGGCTTTTTGCGGACGAAAAAAGGGCGATCAATGATCGCCCCTACAGTTTCTTAATTCTTAATTCGGGAGGACAGACCCCTCCCATACATTATTCCGTCGCCGGTTCAAGCAGAGTGAACCGCTTGTTATCGCAGTCTATTTCGTATTTCAGCCCGAGCGGCAGTATGCCTATCGGATACGCGTGACCGACGTTGACGTTATAAATTACGGGCAACTCGGGCCGTCCGGCTTCGCATAACGCTTTTGTCAGTATTTTCTTATAAGTTTCGTATTTATCCTCAAAATCCGGTTTGCCCATGACTATTCCGTTTATTTTATCAAACATACCGTCCGCTGCCATTCCGCGCAGCGTCCATAAAAGATAATCCGGCGGCATATCGTCCTCGCTCGTTTCAAGCAAAAGCAGTTTGCCGCGCCAGTCAACGCTGCGCCACAGATCCGTAAAAGACAGCATCATTAGTACCTCAACGCAGCCGCCCAACAGCTCGCCCGTGACTTTGCCGTGACCCTGCAGTATCTCGTATCCCTTGTTTTTACGCAGGTTCGGTTTCTTATTCATATTCTCGACGCCCCAGTGCACTCTGTCACACTCGCAGGCGTAAAACTCGCTGCAAGGTATGTCAAGGCTCGGCTGCGGATTTATAAGAGTATTTTCAAACGAATGCCTGAAATACGGATTCATCTCAACGTATTCGGCAATATCGCACATTATATTTCCGCCGTAGTAAGACACCAGCCCGGCTTTGTGCATCATGAAATGATTTGCCGTCGTATCCGAATAACCCGTAAAGATCTTCGGGTTGTTTTTTATAACGTCAAAATCAATATACGGCAAAAGCCTTACCGTGTCGTCGCCGCCGATAGCGCAGAAAACGCCTTTTATCTCCGGGTCGGCAAACGCCGCTGTCAGATCCGCGGCGCGTTCTTCCGGATGCTCGTAAACGTATTTTTTGCCTTTCAACGCATGCGGCATGGCAACGAGCTCGATGCCGTACTCTTTGAAGCGCTCTTTTGCTATATCGAATTTATGGATGAGCGTTTTCTCTCCGAGAGAACCGGAGGATAAAGAAACGACGGCGACTTTGTCGCCCTCGTGTAATCTTTGCGGTTTTATCATTGCATATTCTCCGTTATGTATTCGTTTGCTTTATATAAAAGCGATTTTGAATCCTCGTGGCGAAGAACGGACAGCGCCTGTTCGTAATCCATGAGCCTGACGTCCGCTATCTCCGCGTGCTGAGGTACGAGCTGCTGATTTTCGTAATACGCGAGAAAATACGTAACGCGTTTTAATACGTTGCGCTTTCTCGGCAGATAGAACGCCGTCTGCTCGTAAAAACCGTCAAGCAGTTTCGCGTCAACGCCTATTTCCTCTTTTATCTCTCGCAGAGCCGTCTGGCTTTCCGTCTCGTCTCCCTCCGTGTGGCCTTTGGGGAAGCCCTGGTCGCCGGTGAACGAGCGGATAAGCGCGTATTTTATATTCCCGTCAACGACGGTGTAAACCACCGCGCCGCACGATATCTCACATGGATGAATTATATCTCCGTCCTTTTCGTAGCGCAGCTCGTAAACGTACGACGGTCTGCCGAGCTCGTCCGGATGCTCGCCGGCGCGTCTGAATCCGGCTTTTGACAGGCAGTGATACGAAACGGTGTTTTCCTTATGGCACACCGCGAATATCGGATAAACGCCGAATTCGGTCAGCTTTCTTACCGCAAAGCCGAGCAGCATCTGCCCGTAACCCTTGCCGCGCAGGGAAGGACGGACGGAATAACCTATATGGCCTATATTCTTTTCCGCCTCGCCTTTTATGTACGGCCTTATCTGACATTCGCCGACGTAAGTATCGTTTTTGAAACACCAGTAAGTATACGTTACGGGATAATTCTCCGGCAGACCTTTTCCGCTTTTCATGCGCTTATACATTTTGGGCGCGTAAAAGCGGAAGCGGTTTATATTCTCCGGTTTTACCGGCGTCCATTCCGTATCGTTGTTTTCAATTGCCTCACGGCACGCCGAAAGATACTCTTTGAAATACTTTCTTTTCGGCTCCGTGTAAAAAAATCCGTTTGACTCCGCCATTTGAACGTCCTTATACTTTCTTTATCTTCTTCCCGCGCCGCCTCCGCGTGAGAAACCGCCCCCGCCGCTGTGGTGGGAACCGCCGGAAAATCCGCCGCCGTGCCCGCCGGAGAATCCTCCTCCGCTGTGATGCGAGCCGCCGAACGTGAATCCTCCGCTGTGGTGCGATCCGCCCGTAAATCCGCCGTGGAACGTTCCGCTCGGACGGAACGAGTGCGGATTGACGTTTATCCCGCCTCTGAACGTGCCGCGCGGAGGAGTGACTCCGCTGCCGGCGCTGAAAACGGACGCGATTATTATAAACACCGTTATGACGACGGTTATTATGATTATGATCAGGATGACTATTACCGTAAAAGCAACTACGATCGAAGATACCGTGGTTATAACTTTCCAGGCTGTGACCGGTTCTTTTTCGGTCGCGGCAACGTCCTCAGGCTCCGGCGTATAGCTGCCGACGGAATCAGCCGGAAGCTGTACCGCCGTTATCGAATATATCTGCTCAAATTTTTCAACAAGCGCGTCAAACAATGCACGGACGCCGTCCGCATACTGTTTTTTTGCAAAATACGGCTCTAACTTGTCGTTTAACAGAAGCTTCAGCGTGCCGGACTGAAGCAGATCTTCAAGTCCCTTGCCCTGGAGCACCCAGTAATCGTCTTCTTCTATCGACAGCAGAACGAGCACGCCGTTGTTTTTCTCGCTTGAACCGACGCCCCATTTGTTGAACATTTCGCGCGCGTAGTCCGCTATGTCCTCGCTGCCGGTAGTTTTGACGCACGACACAACTATCTGACCGCCGCACTTGTTATACAGATCCGCGTTTCTGCCTACGATATACTCTTCAAGGCTGCCGTCAAGCACGTCCGCCTCGTCGTAAACGTAGAAGACGTCCGTCGGATCGGGTATATTGCCGCTTACCTTTATCCTGCCGCAGGAGCAGAGAACGAGAAAAACGAAGACAACCGCAAAAAGAAGCGCGGATACGCGTTTGTAATTTTTCATCTGTCAAACACCGCCGCGTCCGGCATTTTACCCGCTAAGATATTCGCCGGAAAAGAGTTTTTCGCCTTGTTGTATTTTGCCGCCGCGTTAT
>JAEEGW010000177.1 GCA_016280525.1 Clostridiales bacterium | reverse complement strand
TGTCCTCTTACGGCGTTAGGGAAATCGTTGCTCGACACGCCGACGAACACCTTTGACGGATCGTGTATTATCATGACGTAAGCGCGGAACGTGCCCGCGGAGTCAAGATGAAATTCTATTCCGTCCGATATATCCGGCACCACCTGCTCGCTGCCTTCGTCCTCGGGTACGTAAACGGGTCCGGCCTGTCCGCCTTCGTCGGGGACTATAACGTCCACCTCTTCCACCGTTTTTTCCATACTTGAATTGACTATCTGATCTACCGTCTCGTTATCAAGGAAAAGTCCGGGCACCCATTTTGTTGCGGAAGCCTGCATAGCCGACAGAACGAGAGCGTTGCGCACCGTCTCCGACGGGCCGTGAGCGACAGTGTAAAGCGTTACGTAAACACCGAAGACCGCAAGCAGCAAAAGAGTGACGATTATAAGAAACGTGCGGTATAAAATACGCAGAAAAACGCCTATATAATACCTGCCGCCGTACTTTTTCTGCTTTGCTTTAGTGTTCTTTATCCTGTACTTTTTATGCTTTGCAAGTTTAATAGGTTTATAATTTATTCTCTTTTTGCGTTTGTTTTTGATTTTCGCCATAACTTCAGAATTCCCGGGAAATTTAAGTGTATATCAGTATAACACATTAGATTTTAAAAATCAATACTAAATAAAAATTTTATTTTGGTATTTTCTGATTTACCCTTGATTTTTTATGCCAATAGTGTTATAATGCCGCAAAGAGGTAAATATGGAACAGCTTAAAATGATATGGAAAAAAGGCGGCGCGCCCGTACAGCCCGTCTGGGACGGTGCCGTATGCCGCTGCTTTGACGGCTCGGACAAAGACGTAGACGCGTGGCTTGATATCGTGCAGTACGGACTTACCGAAAAGCGCGAGGACAAAGCGTTCTTTTATGAATGTATGTACAGCCACGGCGAGCTTGAATACGACAAGTTTTTTATAGTTGAATGCGACGGGATCCCGGCGGCTACGCTTGCCGTTATATGCGATTACGAAAAAAAGCAGGGCTATATACACATGGTCGGCTGCAAGCCGGAATTCCGCGGGCGCGGCATAGGCAGCAACTTAGCGTATCTGGCCGCCTGCACGCTCGTATCCTCAGGTATGGAAACGGCGTATCTTACGACGGACGATTTCAGGATACCGGCGATAAAAAGCTATCTGAAAGCGGGTTTTGTGCCCGAAATTAAAGATGAAGAACATAAACAAAGATGGGAGAAAGTATTTGAAATAATACGAAAACCGGTATGAAAAAAACAGTAACAGTTATAGCCTTAGCGCTTTCGCTGATTTTCATTTTCAGCGGATGCGTTTTATCCGGCAAGATCACGGAGTTCACATCGTATCTTAACGGCAGCACGTACACCACGGCGTCGGGCACGGTCAGCGTGTCCGATATAAGCAGTATAGATATATACTGGGTATACGGAAGCGTTAAGATAGAAGAGTCGGATACGGATAAAGTAACGTTTTCCGAGGTGTCGAGCCTTGACGGCAAGAAGGACAGTTTAGGCGAGGCGACCGAGAACAAAGAGCTTGGCGAAAGCCTTAAAATGCGCTACAAGACGGACGGCGGCAAGCTGATGATACAGTTCTGCAAATCCGGTCTGCGCGTACGCGCCGGCGCGATAAAAGACTTGAAAAAAGATCTTACGATATACGTTCCGAAGGGCGCGAAATACGACGAGATAAAGGCGGACGTCGTTTCATCCGACGTATATATGGCGTATTTACACACAGACAAGATCGTTTTGAACAGCGTTTCCGCTGATATGAAGCTCGTCAGCTGTGAAACGGACCGCATCAAGTGCGACACGGTATCCGGCAAGCTTACGGTCTCAACGGACGATACGGTAAACGAGATCGATATGGACGCCGTATCGGGCGACCTCAAAGTGACCGCGAGATCCGTATCAAAGATCGAAATGGACAGCGTTTCCGCAAACGCGGAATTGACTTTGCAGAAATTTGACTTTACGCTCAAGCTCACGGGCGTTTCCACATCACTGGATGCAGACGGTATAAGTTTTGAGAAAACAGGCGAAAAAAATTATAAATTTGGTGACGGGACCGGCGACGTAAAGTTTGAAAGCGTTTCCGGCAAAGTCAGACTGGAGGAAAAATGAAAAAGCTAAACGTCGGCATTATAGGACTCGGTCAAAGAGGATACGATCTTACTCCGCTGTTCTGCTCCATGGATAATCTGCAGATCATATCCGTTTGCGACGTTCTGGAAGAAAGGGTTCAAAGAGAGATAAATCTCATAACCGAGAAAACCGGCAAAACCCCCGTCGGATATACAGATTGGCACAAGGTGATTGAAGAAAGACCTGACGCCGTATTGATCGTCACGGGCTGGGAGGATCATCTGAAAATAGCTTTTGAAGCTATGAAAGCCGGTATCCCCGTAGGCTGTGAGGTCGGCGGCGCGTATTCGATAGAAGACTGCTACGAGCTTATAAGAGTTCAGAAGGAGACCGGCACGCCGTTCTGCTTCCTTGAAAACTGCTGCTACGGCAGATATGAAATGCTCGTTATGAATATGGTAAAGCAGGGACTTTTCGGTGAGATCGTCAGCTGTGAGGGAGGCTACAGACACGATCTGCGCACCGAGGTGCTCTACGGCCGTGAAAGACATCATTACAGATTAAACAACTACATGAACAGAAACTGCGAGAATTACCCGACGCACGATCTGGGCCCAATTTCTCAGGTGCTTGACATAAACCGCGGCAATAAGTTCATGACGCTGACGAGCTTCGCCTCAAAGGCGGCCGGTCTGCACGATTACGCGGTAACTCATGAGACCGTTGACAGAGATCTTCTTGACGTGAAATTCAAGCAGGGCGATATCGTAAAGACCGTTATCGAATGTCAGAGAGGCGAACTTATAACGCTCACGCTCGACACCACGCTTCCGCGTCCGTACAGCCGCAACTTCACCGTGCAGGGCACGCGCGGTATGTACTGTGAGGACGGAAACTACATATACCTCGACCGCGACCACGACGAGACGATGCACTTTGACTGGGCGCTCAAACGCTGGCACAACGCGGACACGTATTTTGAGCAGTACGATCATCCCGTATGGAAGAAATTCTTATCGGACGGCGTACGCGGCGGTCACGGCGGCATGGATTACCTCGTTTACAACGAATTTGCCGAATGTATCTTAAACGGCACGGATTTTCCGATAACGCCGGTAGACGCGGCGTGCTGGATGGCCGTTACGCCCCTCTCCGCGATCTCCATAAAAGAAAGACGCACTGTGGACTTCCCGGATTTTTCAAAATGATATAAACCGTAAAAACAAGCCGGAGCACTCCGGCTTGTTTTCTTAATTCTTAATTCTTAATTCTTAATTCTTAATTATTGATGATACGTCGGCGTATACGGTATTACCTCGCCCGTATATATCCCGCAGTACTGGCACGCTATGCGTATCATGCATTCATTCAAATATTCGACCGTGTGCTCGCCTACCTCGGGGTCCTGATGACCGTAACCTATACCGGAATCGTCCGTGATGAACACGTACGTGCCGCCGGTCATAACAGCCCAGCTTCTGAGTAAGAACTCCGTCTCGGTATCAACGCCGGAGGACGCTACGGGAATTATCCTTATGCCCTTATCCGCCGCGGATCTCACGGTGTTTTGAAGCATCGCGTCTATACCCTGTATCTCGTATTCTTTGTGAGGCGGCGCGTCAAGCACCAGGAAGCAGAGCTTGACGGCTCCTTCACGCCATCTGTGTCCTTCTACGGCGTTGTCAAGCGCGGTGTGAACGGCTTCCGGATAGTCTCCGCCGCCGTACGCGTGCTCGGCGCTGAGCTGCTGCACGCATTCGTTTACGTCGGATCTGAAATCGTAGTATTTTACGATATAAACGTCACCTTCGTCACGGTAGAAGTTGACGCTTATGCGGATAGAAAGGCTCTGATCCTGCGCCGCTACGCGCTGCACCATGTCGGACAACTCGGCTTTTATGTATTCAAGCTCGTCGCCCATGCTGCCCGTCGTGTCTATCATAAGCATAAGATCAAGCGCGGTCACTTCTATGCCGGCGCCCGCCGCTTCCACCTGTATCTCCGTCCTGCCGTCAAGGCTTATTACCTCGTCTCCGACAAGGATAGAATCCGGGTCCTCTTCCCTTGCAACGCTGTGGAAAAGGTACGCGTTGCCGTTTATATCCGTTTTTGCGGTATAAAGCACTTCTTCACCGGCTAAAAGCTTGACCGGCACGTTGAAGCAGGCGTTTTCTCCGTCAACGACTTTTACGGTTATGACGTTTGCCGCGTTGAGATTTCTTGCAGCCACAAGCTCCGCCCAGCCGTCTTTTGCAAGCAGCGTCCGCCAGGCTTCAATGTTGTCCGCGTCTTTCCATTCGCCGGCGGATAAAGTACCCGCCACCGCGTCGGGATATCCCGGACCGATTATGTAAGGCGGCTCTTCTTCATACCCCGGTTCAACCGCGACCTCGCCCTCGTAACCGGGATAAGTCTCCCATTCGGAAGGCATCTCGGAATACTCGTATCCTTCTTCGTATTTATCGTCAACCGAATACGACGGATCGCCCGAGGGATCGCCTGTCGTGTTTCCGCCTATGATACCGTCAAGGAATTCCGGCAGCTCGTCCGAACCGCTGACCTCTCTGAACAGATCGACAACGTCTTTGTTGTCAACTGACTCGTCACCGTTGAAATCGTATTTTTCGTCGTATGCTCCGTCTTTATTAACGCTTACGTATCTGAACAGCAAAACCACGTCCTTGTTGTCAAGCACGCCGTCGCCGTTGCAGTCACCGGCAAGCGCGTCGGCAAGTATTCCGGTCCCCGCCGCCAGCGCGAAAACCATTACCGCCGCTATAAACAATGAAATGATCTTTTTCATAATGCACCTCCGTTTATTATTTTATCACACTGCCGTGGATTTGTCAATATTTCGCAAGAGATTTCATATCTGTGCCGTATACGCTGTACAGCTCGGTATACGCCGGTGCCAAATCTTTCGACCGTCTCAGCAGCGCGCCGCCGCCGGGAAGAGTGCCGTCAAATGAAGACGTGCCGATTTTCTCTTTTATCAGAGTCGCGTCAAGCTCGCTGAATTTTCTTACGTACAGATTTCCGTATTCATATGAGAAGCCGCCGTCGGTTTCTTTTGTATAATAAGTTATGTAATAAACAGAATCTTCGCTTATGACCGCGTCGTGTATGCATACCGGATACGTGTACTCTTTTCCGGTATCGAAAAGTATCAGCTTACTGCCGTACCCGGAGCCCGTAATGAACATTGCGGATTCGCTTATACGTATGCTCAGATAATCTCCCAGCGCGTAAGTATACGTATACAGCTTTTCCTTATCACAGCCGTCCTTCAGCTTGCAAACAGTATGATCAAATCCGCTTTTTTCCACCCACAAAAGACTGCCGCCATCAACGTTAAGCGAAAGGACGTTTTTGCCGATCAGCGATTCGGTATTTGTTTCGCTGTCATAACAGTACAGATTATAATCTTCGGACTCCTCTTTTGAATACTTAATGTAATAAAACTTATTGTCATATCTGCACCAGCGCTGCTCCAAGCCTTTGACAGAACCTAAGCTCTGTGTCTTTTTGCTGTTTGTATCATACGAAAAGAAATAAATATTATCGTCATCCGTGCCGGTAAAATAAAGAGTCTCGCCCACGCTCTGCATATAGCCGATGCTGCAGTTAAATTTGTATTCGCTTTCTATACGATTTCTTGACCCCTTACCGTCCGTTTTATAGATCTCCGCGGAATAAAAGCCCGGAGTCCGGTAAAACAGCTCGTCTCCGATAAAAGCGACCTCACAGCCCATCGTCAAAGCGTCCTCCCCGGGACTTTCATATACTTTAGGACTCAGCATAATGGTAAACCCGCACGAGCAAAACGATAAGACGATTACTAAACACAGTGCGATACAAATCAGTTTTTTCATACTTAAACTGCTCCTGTATTTTTGATTATTCATTCCGCGTAAGCGGAAATTCACGACGGCTATCAGCCGTCA
>JAEEGW010000176.1 GCA_016280525.1 Clostridiales bacterium | reverse complement strand
GACCGTATGCATTACCGTCTTGTGTGAAGCTTATCTGTTTTACCGGATGAAAAAGACTTCACACTTTCCTTTTTCAGCGGTATTATGCCTTTTGCAGTGCGGCGGAGCGGAACGGAAAAAGGCGGGATACCGTAACGCCCCATTGATCAGGCTTCATGCCGTGAGCCTGTGTCCGGCCGGACTGATATATCCGAGGCTGCCGTGAAGACTCTTCCCGCTGCAGAACGGTTCGATATATCTGAATACGTCCGTCTTTACGTTCTCTATTGTATCATACTTTTCTTGATATGTCAACTCTTTAATGAGATACGGAGTATTTCGTTATAATTAAAACAAAAAATATGCCTTGAAACCAAGTCCGTTATCGGTATTCACACCATAGCAAAAGGATGGGTTCAACCCATCCTTTTGCTATGGAGAAAAAGAGAAGAGGGATTCGAACCGTCACACCGCGTTAGCGGAAATTCACGGTGAAACCAATTCACTTTCGCGTAAGCGGAAATTCACGACGGCGGTCAGCCGTCAATTCACATTAAAAGGCTTTATAATGATAATACCCTTTGTGATGTAAGAGTGAATAGCGCCTTACGGCGCGTGAATTGTCTTACGACGTGAATTGCGCTTCGCGCGTGAATTGTCTTACGACATGAATTGCGCTTCGCGCATGAACGACTTGAAAAATTCATATTTTTAAGTTATGATGAATATAACATAAAAGATATAATTTTATGAGGTGTACTTTATGATAATATATAAAAACGCGCCGCTTGACGTGGGGCGGGGCGAGACGTATCTGTCCGTTGCAAAAAAAGTTCAGCCGGAATACGACGCGCCTATAATCCTTGCCAAACTCGGGCAGAAGATAGTTGAGTTAAATAAAGAAATACCGGACGAGCAGGAGCTTGCGCGCCTCGGACTGTCGGATCAGGAGCTGACGTTTATAACGACGAAAGAGCGCGACGGCCACAAAACGTACGAGCGCGGCGCGACGATGATCTTTTTGCGTTCGATGACGCACGTTTTCGGCAAAAACATAAAAAAGCTGAAGATCGAATACGCCGTGGGCGATTCTCTGTATTTCAGCGTCAGCTTCAAAGACGGCTCGGCTGTGACAAATGAAAAGCTTGAAGAAGTAAAAGCCGATATGCAGCGCTGTGTCAAAGCGGACGAGAAATTCGTAAAGACCAAAATACCGACCGACGAGGCTATCGAGATATTCCGCCGCCACGGCATGAAAGACAAGGAGCGGCTGTTCCACTACCGCCGCACGTCGACGACGAACGTTTACCGTCTCGGCAATTATATAGATTATTTCTACGGATATATGCCGCCGTCGACCGGATACGTTGACATATTCGATCTTATGCTTTACAAAAACGGCATACTTCTGATACTTCCGTACTATAAACGTCCGCTCGAGCCGGGCAGCAGAGAAATACCCGAAAAGCTGTTTGACACTATGTATAAAACGACACAGTGGTGCGACAACATCGGAGCCCCGACCGTCGCCGCGCTGAACGACGCGATAGCCAACGGCAAAGGTCTTGATATAATCTTATCGTCGGAGGCGTACCAGGAGCACGAGATCGGGCAGATAGCCAAACAGATAAAGGAAGAAGGACGGCGCATCATAATGATAGCCGGTCCGTCTTCATCCGGAAAGACGTCGTTTTCTCACCGCCTTTCCATACAGTTAGGAAACGTAGGCCTGAAAGCGCATCCCATAGCCTGCGACAACTACTACGTTGAAAGATCGCGCACGCCGAAAGACGAAAACGGAGAATACGATTTTGAATGTCTGCAGGCGCTTGACATAGAGCTTTTCAACAGGCAAATGACGGCGCTTCTGCGCGGGGAAAACGTGGAGCTGCCGACGTTCAACTTCAAAAAAGGCGTGCCGGAATATAACGGGAACCGTCTGCAGATAAAAAACAACGAAGTGCTTGTCGTGGAAGGTATCCACGGCTTGAACGACGAGTTCTCGTACGCCGTATCGAACGCCGATAAATTTAAAATTTATATAAGCGCGGTCACGGCGTTAAATATTGACGAGCACAACCGCATACCTACGACGGACAACAGGGAGATACGCCGCATGGTGCGCGACAACAGAACGCGCGGCTTTTCGGCAAGAGACACGATAGCGCGGTGGCAGTCCGTCCGTCACGGCGAGAAAAAGCATATATTCCCGTTCCAGGAGGACGCGGACGTTATGTTCAACTCCGCATCGGTATACGAGCTTGCCGTGCTGAAAACGTTCGCGGAGCCGCTTTTGTTCGCCATACCGCACGATTCGCCGGAATATCCGGAGGCGAAGCGTCTGCTCAAATTCCTTGAATATTTCTTAGGACTTTCGTGCGAGGATGTGCCGAGAAACAGCCTTATACGCGAATTCATAGGCGGCAGCGTTTTCCCGGTGGGATAAGACAGACATTACAGGAAGGTTAAAAAATGCTGGAATTAAAAAACGTCTGCTTTTCCGTTGACGTAAACGGAGCAGAAAAAGAAATAATAAAAAATATAGATCTCGTTATACCAGATAACAAGCTTATCGTCATAACCGGACCTAACGGCGGCGGCAAATCGTCGCTTGCAAAGCTTATAGCCGGAATATATATCCCCACTGCGGGAAAGATAATATATAACGGCGTGGATATAACGGATATGGGCATAACGGAGCGCGCGAAGCTCGGCATCGGCTTTGCGTTTCAGCAGCCGGTAAAGTTCAAGGGCATAACGGTGCTCGACCTTTTGCGCATCGCCGCAGGCAAACGCATATCAATTATGGAAGCGTGCGAATATCTGTCATCCGTCGGACTTTGCGCAAGAGACTATATAGACCGTGAGATCAATTCAAGCCTTTCGGGCGGCGAGCTGAAGCGCATAGAGATAGCCACGGTCATAGCGCGCGGCACGTCGCTGTCGCTTTTTGACGAGCCGGAGGCGGGTATAGACTTATGGAGCTTCGGCAATCTTATAGAAGTCTTCCGCCGTATGAGAAAGCAGATAAAAGACGGCTCTATAGTTATAATATCGCACCAGGAAAGGATCTTGAATACCGCGGACGAGATAGTAGTGTTAAAAGACGGCAGACTTGATATGCAGGGAAGCAAGGAAGAGATACTGCCGCGGCTGATCGGCACTTCGTCCGCGATAAGCGACTGCAAAATGGGTGCGATGAAAGGAGGGACGGAAGAATGATACAGCTTGACGAAATACAAAAAAGACTACTGTCCGAGGTCGCGGACCTCCACACCGTTCCGGAAGGCGCGTACAACATACGTTCAAACAGTCAGTCCGCCGGTCGCAGATCGACCGCGAACATTGAAATAGTCTCAAAAACGGACGTTTCCGGGCTTGAAATACACATAAAACCGGGCACGAAAAACGAAAGCGTGCATATTCCCGTCGTTATGACGGAAAGCGGACTTAAAGAGGTCGTTTACAACGATTTCTATATTGGAGAGGGCGCGGACGTAGTGATAATCGCCGGCTGCGGCATAGACAACTGCGGAAACCAGGATTCACAACACGACGGCATACACCGTTTCTTCGTGGGCAAAAACGCAAAGATCAAATACGTTGAAAAGCATTACGGCTCAGGCGACGGCAAGGGCAAGCGTATTTTGAATCCCGTTACCGAAGTGTATCAGGAAGAAAACAGCACCGTCACTATGGAAATGGTGCAGATAAAAGGCGTGGACGACACGGAACGCAAAACGAAAGCCGTGCTTGATAACGGCGCAAAGCTCGTCGTAAGAGAGCGCCTGATGACGCACGGAGAACAGAGGGCGATAAGCGTATACGAGGTCGAG
>JAEEGW010000175.1 GCA_016280525.1 Clostridiales bacterium | reverse complement strand
GCACTACTTCAAGCGCTAAGATGTGGCTGCCGTTGGGGAGCACGTCCTCGAACACCTGGCTGTCCTGGATGAACGCCGGCGCGTTGAAATGCGCTTCCACCTCTGCGGGGGATACGTTTTCGCCGTTTGACAAAACGATTATCTCCTTTGATCTGCCGGTAATGTATAAGAAGCCGTCATCATCGATCTTAACAAGGTCGCCGGTCCTGAACCAGCCGTCCTCGTACGCCGCCTTGCTCTCCTCCGGCTCGTTCACGTAGCCGTCCATCATATTGTCGCCCTTGAGCCAGAGCTCGCCGTCAACAATACGGAGCGTCTGATTCGGATACGGGATACCTACGGATTCCGGTTTGCCTATTGAATCTGGGTTGCCGGAAACGAGGTTCGCGGATTCCGTCAGGCCGTAGCCGGCGAGGAGCAGCACGCCCATTTTGTAGTATTCTTTGATAAGATACGGCGAAACCGCCGCGGCGCCGCAGATTATGTATTTAAGATCCGGGCCGAGCATGTTTTTGCCGAACTTGAACGAGAGCATGAGCGCCATTTCCGCAAGCGCGGGAACGAGCACGAGCACCGTGGGACGGAACATCGCTATATCGCGGAACATATCCTTATTGTTGCGGCAGATATAAAGCGTGGATCCTGTATAAAACGCGGTCATAAGGTTTCTTATAAGGCCGAAAACGTGGGAAAGCGGCAGGACGAGCAGATATCTCTGTCTGAAAACGTCTTTATAGCCGTAGCAGCCGTTGACCGTGCCTTCCATAACGGCGCGGTGAGATAAAAGCGCTCCTTTGCTTCTGCCGGTGGTGCCGCCCGTGAACATGACTGCGCACGGATCGGACGGGTTTGACTCCGTTATGCCCGCGGCGTTTTCCGCTTTTGCCGTAACGTTTATCAGCGGCAGATTCGGCGCCGCCGCCTTTACGGTGGCGAGCTTTTCTTCAAGCGCCGGATGATATATAAGCTCGTTTGCACCAAGCTTCATGCAGCAGCCGTACACGGCGTCCGCGGGAAGCTGGGGCGGAAGTATGACAGCCGCGTTGCCGGAGGTGACCGCCGCGATATACGCGACTGCGAATTCATAAGAGTTCGGGCACAGTATCGCCGCGCGCTTGCCCTCGCCGAGCAGCGGACGCAGATGCGAAGCGTCCTCTTCAAGCTGTTTATACGTTATTTTTCTTCCGTCGTCTTCTATAGCAATAAGATCTGCGTACTTTTCTGCGCAGTCTTTCCACATTTCGCCGACCGTGCCGTATGAAACTATTTTTTCAAACGTTTCCGGGTCGGTATACTTTCTGAAATTTTCTCTGTTCGTAGTATAGATCTTATCCATTTTCGTTTTTCCTTTCACCGGGTTTATTTATCAGCTCCATGAGCTTTATTTCTTTTTCACGTAAATACTGCGCCGCCTCGTCTATCTGCGAGAATTTCGGGCGCGGCCCGTATTTTTCCGTCACGGAGAACGGCTCTCCTATAACGGCGATTATCCGCTCGTACGCGTGCTTTCTCGGTTTTATATATACCGGTATTATCGGCGCGCCGCTCTGTACCGACATAAGTATCATGCCGGACTTGAACGCGGCGGGCATCTCGCTGCCTAAATTTACCTGTCCCTCCGGGAACATGGATACGAGATTGCCCTCCTTCAGCACGTCAACGATCTGACGCATGGAGTTGAAGCTCGCGTTCTCGCGGTCTATCGGTATGCAGCGGAACAGTCTGAGCCAAAAGCCGCCGAGCTTTGATTTCATCAGATCCGCCTTGCATACGAACCTGTGGCGGCGGTACCAGATGGCGAGCATAAGATACATCGGGTCTATCATGCCGACGTGATTCATAATGACTATCGCCGCGCCTTTTATTTTCTTTTTCGCCGCTTCGTTTTCGTAGATGTGCTTCGGACGGAACCAGAGCAGTCCCGGCGCCGCCGTTATCCTGACAAAGTCTAAAACTATGTTTTTAAACGAAAACAGCTTAGCCTTCTTTACTTCTTTGTCGTTCTTCAATCAGCTTCTCCAGATAAAGCAGTTTTGCGCGCAGAACCGCGTTCACCGCTTCAGTATTTTCTTTGTCCGTTTTGTTTGTATCCGTACAGTCGAGCGGATATACCGGCGTGCCTATGATGACCCTTGCTCTTTTTTTGTTGAAATAGCTGCCGTTTGTATAAACCGGTATTATCGGCACGTTTTCAGCAAGTGAAAGATACGCCGCGCCGGGTTTGAACGGAAGAGGCTTTTCCTCGCCGGGCTTGGGCAGCCGGCCTTCCGGGAATATGCAGAGCAGCCCGCCTTTTTGCAAAATCTTTTCGCACTTGCTCATAAAGCCGTATTCGTTTGCGTCCCGGTCCACTCTTATGCCGCCCATCATCTTTAAGAATACGCCGAGGAATTTCTTTTCAAACAGGACCTCCGCCATGACCGTGCGCAAAGTCCTGCCGAAGAAGACGAAAAGATACACGGCGTAGTCGAAGACGGACGTGTGGTTTGACACGACTATCGCGCCGCCCTTGACGCATCTGCCCTGCACGGCTTTGTCCTCGTAATATATCTTTGTCCTGAAGCATAGGAGCTGCGGCAGCCAGCCGGTCAGCTTGACGAATGCGTTAAACAGTTTTATCAGCATTTTTCATCTGCTCTTTCACGTAGTCCGACAAAGAGGCGACGGTGCTTAAGCCCGCGCCGGCTCCCTGCGGGAACGACACGCCGAATTCGCGCTGTATCTGCGCTATTATCGCAAAGTAGTCAAGACTGCTGCCGCCCTCGTCCGCAAAAAGATCCGATTCAGCGTCTATCTGCTCCGCCGGCTTTCCGAGCGCCGCTGCAAAGCAGTCTCTTATAAAAAGCATCACCGCGTCGTCTCCGACGTCTATACCCACGCGGTCCTTCGTGACCGTGTGGAGCGCGCCGCTTACGTAGTCGTTTAAAATGCGTCTGCGGTTCAGCTTGAATTCATTTCCCTGTATCAGCTCATCCGAGATGAACACCGTTTTTTTGACCTGCGAGCGCAGATCGAGTTCCGCGAGCTTTTCTTTGAGCCTGGTTTCATAAGCTTCAAGCTCATCGGCTCCGGCGTATTTGCCTACGGAAACTATGAGCGTCGGCTCAACGCCGCTCTTTGTCGGCGCGCCTATGAGACATACGCCGCGCACGCCGGGGATGCAGAGCTTTTCCTCCGCGGGACCGGGGTTTATATTCTCTCCCGACGGGCCGGCTATAAGATCGTCCGCCCTGCCGGTTATATAATATCTGCCGTTTTTGAATTCCGCTAAGTCTTTCGTATCAAAAACTTCGGGTCTGTTGTGCTTTTCCCCGTCTTCAATAACGTATTCCGCCATGCACTTGCCGGACACGAGAAGCGTGCCGTTATCCGATATCGAATACGTTATGCCGTCAAGCGGTTTGCCGACCGAGCCGGATCCCAGTACGCGCGGGTCCGATGAAAGCTCGACCGACGTTATGCCTATCTCCGACATGCCGTAGCCGTTTGTAAGATGATATCCGATATTATTGAAGAAGCGCAGGACTTCCGGG
>JAEEGW010000174.1 GCA_016280525.1 Clostridiales bacterium | reverse complement strand
GTTGGGGGTTCCCGGGAGGGGACAGGGGGGTATGGGGGGTTCTCGGCGAAGCCGAGCTTGAGGGGTGGGGACCCACCATAATTCGTCGGCGTAGCCGACACCTTTTTTATTCTTTATTCTTTCTTCTTTATTCTTTATTATTTAATACGGACGACCAATGGTCGCCCCTACATTGATTTGTTTGTTTTATGCGGACGACCAATGGTCGCCCCTACCGCTTCCTCCTTCTTATTATCAGCGACCGCAGAGCTTTTGCGTCAAACGGTATCAGCGGGTAGAGATAACTCTTATCCCCCACCGTTTTATTCGTCGCTATCAGGGAAAGAAATATAACGAATCCCGATATGAAACCGTACACTCCGAACAGCGCCGTGAGCGCGAGTATGAGAAGGCGCAGGAATTTGAAAGCGTAGCCGAGCTCGTACGACGGCTGCGAGAAATTCGCGATGGCGACGAACGCCATATAAAAGATCGTATCCGGCACGAACCAGCCGACTCTGACGGCGAAATCGCCTAAAATCAGACCGCCGATTATGGAAAAACTGCCGGATAGCATGGACGGCGTGTTCAGCGCCGCGAGTTTCAGACCGTCTATCGCAAATTCAAGGACGAAAAGCTGAAAAACAACAGGCATCACCGCCTGTTCCTGCACCTTTATAAAGTCGAGCCACGGAGGGATCCACTGCGGATACGAGATCAACAGATACCACAAAGGCGATAAAAACAGCGTGAGAAAAAACACGGTGCAGCGTATTGCGCGTAAATACGTTCCGACGAGCGGCGGCAGGTAAAAATCGTCAGTTTCCTGCAAGAAATCGAATATGGACGACGGCAGGAGCATAACGGCGGGGGAGTTATCCGTTATGACCGCGATCTTTCCCTCAATTATATGCGCCGCCGCGCAGTCCGGGCGCTCCGTGAACTTTATTTTCGGAAAAGGATTATACCACTTCTTTTTTATCAAACATTCCGCAAGCGACTGGGAACTGAGCACGAGCGCATCCGTTTTCACGCCGTCTATCGCGGACTGCAGTTTTTTCAGATATTCTTTGTCCGCGACGCCGTCCATATAGCAGACTATAACGTCCGTTTTCGATATTTCGCCCACTTTATGAGCGGTCATTTTAAGGCGCGGGTCGCGTATATACCGCCGAATGAGCGCCGTGTTGTCCGTGAGCGTTTCAACGAATCCGACGCGTGAGCCGCGCAGGACTTTGTCGTTTTCCGGCTCCGTTATGTTCCGGCACGGGAATCTTCGGCAATCCATGCAGACGCAGCCGTCAACACCGTCGCAGAGCAGGACCGCGACGCCGGACAAAAGCGCGGATACGGCGTCCTCATATTCGTTTGCGGCGCTCACTTCGATATACGAAACGCACGACGAGCAGAACGACAAAAGCTCCGTTATGCTCTGCACTTTTGCGTCTTTCTGCAAAAGCGTGTCTATAACGTGCTGCACCGTATCGTCCTTTACGAGCCCGTCAATAAAATACAGCGCGCATCTTCTTTGTCTGCACAGAATATCGCGCCTTACTATATCAAAATTTTGCTTTGCTGATAAAAGTTCGTCCAGCTTTGATATGCTGATTTCAATTTTCTTGTCCGTATTATCACCCCGCTGCCATTATTGACCCGGCGACGATATTTCAATCTTTTTTTATCATTTTACGATATTTTTTGTAAAATATAAAAAATTTACAATAAGCGTATTGAAACGACTTTGCCGCAATGATATATTATAATAAATCAATATTTTGCGAGGTAAATGAAATGATAGAAAAGATAAAAGACTTAATTGCAGAAGAACTTCACATAGACGCCGCGACAATAGCGGACGACGCCGATATAATAGAAGATCTCGGCGCGGATTCCCTGTCCGTGGTTACGATAATAATGAACGCGGAAGACGAATTCAAACTCTCCATTCCCGACGAGGCGATAGCCGATCTGCGCACGCCGCGCGCTATGGCGGATTTCCTTGAAGCAAACGGAAAATAAGCTTTATTACGATATTCCGTGATGACCTCACGGAATATCGTTGTTATTGCGGATAAATGAAAACGGTGATAAACTGATGGCGGAAAACAAATACAAGACGCTATTAAAAAACTCTTCCATACTCGGTTTAGGCGAGGTGCTTTCCAAGCTTCTCGTGTTTTTGCTGTTACCGCTTTATTCGTCCGTTCTGACCACCGGTGAATACGGTATAGCGACGCTCGTCGCGGATTTTTCAAACCTGCTGTTCCCGGTCGTCACTCTCGGCGTATCTTCTGCGGTGTTCCGCTATTCATACGGCAGAAGAAAAGACCGTCCGGCGGTCTTCACCGCCGGGCTTACCATGCTTTTCGCGGGCATGGCGATCTTTGTCCTGGCGTCGCCGCTTTTCAAAATGATACCGCGTCTGTCGGATTACGTGCTGCTTCTTGGCATGTACGTTTTCATGTTCGCGCTAAACACTATTTGCGGCAGTTTCCTACGCGGTATGAACGCGGTCAAGCCCTTTGCGATAAAAGGCATAATCTGTACCGCCTCCAACCTTATATTCAACATAATATTCCTTTTGGTATTCAAGCTCGGCATCACCGGATATCTGCTCGCCAACATCTGCGGCGACTTTATGGCGGTGCTTTACATGGTCATCTTCGGCGATCTGCTTGAATATATAGAGCCGAAACAGATAACGAAAAAGATCTTCGTTGAGATGATACGTTTCTCCGTGCCGCTCATACCCACCACTATATGCTGGTGGATAGTCAATATGAGCGACAGGTTCATGATAACGTATATGGTGAGCGAAAGCGCAAACGGCGTTTACGCCGCCGCGTACAAGATACCCAACATCATGATAACCGTCACGGGAATTTTCATAAACGTGTGGCAGATGTCGCTCGTCAACGAAGAAAACCGCGGGGAGAAATGGGGCAAATTCTTCACGCAGATATACGACGGGTTCAAGTCCGTCATGTTCGTTGCCGGTACCCTTATAATCTTACTGTGCCGGCTTGCCGCGAGGATACTTTTGCGCAACGATTTCTACGACGCATGGGAATATATGCCTTATCTTACCGTCGCGTGTATATTCGAGGGCATAACTTCGTTCGTCGGGGTAATATATATCGTCAAGAAAAAGAGTATAAACTCGCTTATCTGTGCGTCATCCGGCGCGATAATAAACGTAATACTGAACCTTATACTGATCCATTTCATAGGCGCGATGGGCGCGGCGCTGGCAACTATGATAAGCTATATGTCCGTCTATTTCGTAACGACGTACCGCAGCCGCGTGCTTGTGGGATATAAAGTAAAGCTGCCGTTCACGGCGATAAACACCGCTCTGCTTCTGACGCAGGGCATACTTACGGTGGCGGATCTTAAATACGGTATCTTCATATCGGCCGGCTTCGCGGTCGTTATAACTCTGCTGAACGGCAGGCAGGTGTTCGCAACGGTAAAGGACGTTCTGAACCGCAAGATGCACAGGCAGCCGGATACGCAGCAATTACCTGAACAGGAGGGAGAAAATGAGCAGAATAGCGGCGATAATGTATGATTTTGACCGTACGCTTTCCCCTAAAGATATGCAGGATTACGCCTTCTCCCCGGAGATCGGGATGCCCGCGGAGGAATTCTGGCGGCGCTGCAACGATCTTATGTACGCAAACAACATGGATTCGATCCTTGCGTATATGTACTACATGGTAAAGATCGCGAAGGAAAAGAACATAAAGCTGACACGAGAAATGTTCCGCCGCTCCGGCAAAAACGTAAAACTCTTCCCCGGCGTTACGGACTGGTTTTCACGCATCAACGAATACGGAGAAAGCATAGGTCTTACGGTCGAGCATTACGTCATCTCGTCCGGGATAAAAGAGATAATAGAGGGAACGCCGATAGCAAACGAATTCAAACGCATATACGCGGCGGAATTCTACTACGACGAAAACGGAGAGGCGACCTGGCCGGCGATGGCGGTCAATTACACCTCAAAAACTCAGTTCATATACAGAATAAACAAAGACGTTTTAGACGTC
>JAEEGW010000173.1 GCA_016280525.1 Clostridiales bacterium | reverse complement strand
TTTATCAATGATTATCTCACTGCTCTGCGTCTCGTTGAAGCTCAGAAAATATGAATCGTCGCTTCTGAACGCTTTAACGTCTTCATCTGTACATTCATATCCGTCTTCTTCGGTAGATTTGATCAGGATCTCGTACTTTTTTTTATTGTCCGGGTCTTCCTCTGCGGCGCTTTCCACGTATGATTTATACGTATTTTTATCCGCTTCGGATTCGAACTTAATCATTATATGGAAATATTTGCCTTCGCCGGATATACGCGTTTTATCCTCGTTGTACGCAAAATTGCCCTGCGACGTTATATACGTCTGGATACCGAATCCAAGATCGTCGTTCAGATAATAATATCTTATATCATACGTGCCGTTATCGTAGAGCCTGAGCTTGCTTGTGTGGGCGTATTCCTCTATACCCGGTATGTAAAGATCGTACATCTCCGGCACCTGCGGAAATACTATCTCAACGCTCTTTCCTATATCCTTGTATTCTGTAAGAGAGTGACATTTAAAGCTCGCCGTTACGTCGTACTCCCCGATCTTCATCTTTACGTTTGCGTCAATACTGATTTTGCCATACGATAAATACCCGTCTGCCGATACGCCGAACTCAGAAGTAACGGATTTCATTTCCACGTGAAAATCCGTCGCGCCTAAGCTTGCAAACATACTTTTGAAGCTGTCAAGAATCGTGCTTACTTCAATACTCATCGTATCCTTATCAGCCTCGGAGCTGATCGTTATCGTGCCGTCCGGCTTTTCCTCAACAACGGCGTTGTTGAAATAATATTGCGTAAAATTGCTGTTTGACGAAATCGTATTCGCAAAAGTTTCGTACGTCTGCGCTTCCGGCGTTCCTCTGTTTATGACACTGTAATCCGTGAAAGGCTCCTGATCGTTTTTGTATACGATCCTGTCGTTATCTATAAACACATCGACGGTCTGTTCGGACGGCGTGCCGTTCGTTACGGTATGAGTCCACTGATGTATCTCGTATATCTTATTATCACTCAGTAAGCCTTTGACTTTGGTATCGTTCTTTGAAAGTATCGATATAGTCTGTTGCGTCTGTCCGGCGAAATCCATATTTATCGTCTGATCCGCAGCGGTATAAGCGCTTATATCGCCGTCTCCAAGCGTCTTTTTATGCGCTTCGCTGCACATATCGCAAAGCTGTTTGGGTGTGTATTCCGTAACGGGAACAGTCTCGGTCTCGGTTTCGGTTTCAGTCTCCGTTTCTGTTTCTGTCCCGGTCTCGGTTTCGGTTTCAGTCTCCGTTTCCGTCACAGCCGGTCTTATCTTATCAATAAGTCTGCGGCAGCCGAAAAGCGACAGCGATAAAGAGAAAAGTAAAAGCAAAACAACGATCTTTTTCATATCTGACCTCCGAATATATATTCCAATAATACCACACCGAACCGGTTTTGTCAAGTGATAAGACTTTTTGTGCAGCCGCACCTCGAACACGGTTTCCGTTACGTTATCCGTTTGTATCGTGACCGGCTCGTATCCGTATTTATCAAAGGTAAGCCTTATACTGCTGTGCCAGCTTGTAATAAACGATTTTTCATTGTGCATTACGATCTCAAAAATATTTTTCAGCTTAAGAGTGCCGTTTTTCGCCGCAAAAAAGCCCCGATAGTATATCGGGGGGAGGCGGGGTTTGGGGTGGATAGGGGGGAGGGGGACCCCAAATGTGCGCTTTGCGCACACAATTCGTCGCGCAAGCGACACCGGTTTTTATTCAAAATCAAAAGAGCCGTTTTATCACAACTCATTTATCGTGATCTTAAACGGCTCTTTTGTCATCTTACCTTATTCCGGTTTACTCCTTATTCCCAGCAGGTTTCTTCCGGATCTACTACCTCATAATCATACTCATAATCTACGTACATATTATAATCGCCTATAAGGTAATCCGGGTTTTCGAAATCTCCTTTTACAAGTATCAGATATTCCGCTGTACTTTCTAACGACTGACCGTCATACGTTCTGATAATCGAATACACCTCGGCCCTTATCCAAAGGTTACCGTCCAACGGAATCGCCATAAACGTTATATTATAAGACGTTATACCAAATTTCTTTTTTATTTCGTCGATCCTATCTTCAATGTATCTGGTTATACTGTCCGTATCGATTTTCACATCGGCAAATGGTGCATATTCATCGTCAAGGTCTATACCGTAGATCAAACTGACCGTACCGTCACTTCTTATCTCAACACGCATCGGGTCAGCGTGGTTCACGCAGCCGATCTTTTTTTGAAACTTTATTTCGTATCTTGCGGAAAAATCAGGATCGTATTCTATAAAATTCACAAAATCCGTATTCAATTCTTCCTTTGTATACTTATACGTCGTACCTATTGCGACCGTACTGACAATCGCCTCGCAGCCTTCGGTCGAAACCCCCGTATACTCAAGCAAAAGATCGCGTGCGTATTGAATAAATTCTTCCCGTGACGAATGCGCGTTTACCGGCGAATCATATAAATCTTTGGTGTGCGAAAAACAGCTGTACTTTACGATTTTCCCGGTTTTTCGATTTATTTCGACGTATTCAGACGTATTCTTCGAGAAGTAAGAATCTAAAGTAACTCCGTACGCATAGTGCACCTCGGTTTTTGAAAAGTACATATCACGCTCGTATCCGAAAAGCTCCATTGTTATATCCGGGACATCTTTTTTAATTATCACTTTATATTTAAACAGGTTTTCGCCGTTATAACGCGGGGTTACATTATCGCCTTTTTCAAAAATGTCGTCTAAGTTCTGCGGAAGGTATATATCATACGGGAAATACGGTTCTGTAATCTCTTCTGTTTCCGTTGACGGTTCGGTCATTTCCGGTTCTGTTGTCTCTTCATCCTCGGTTAACGGTTCCGTCAGTTCTTCCGCTTCCGTCGGCGGTTCAGTCAGTTCTTCCGCTTCCGTCGGCGGTTCAGTCAGTTCTTCCGTTTCCGTCGGCGGTTCAGTCAGTTCCTCCGCTTCCGTCGGCGGTTCAGTCAGTTCTTCGGCTTCCGTCGGCGGTTCTGTCAGCTCTTCGGCTTCCGTTGACGACTCCGTCAGCTCTTCCGCTTCCGTTTCCGGTTTTGTTTTTTCTTCTTCCGTTTCGGTATTTTCCTCTCCTGTTTCCGTCCCGGTGTTTGACGGCTCTTCCGCCTCCGTCGTTTCCTGCGCGGTCATATCTGATATTTCCTCTTCCGTTTCCGTCAGCTCATCCGTTGTGTAACCGCCGATTTCTTCATCGGTCCCGACTGCCGTCTCCGTATCCGATACGGCAGGTATCGGCTTTTTTCCGGGGTTTTTTGAACCGAAATAGAATATGAACGAATATATGCCGCCCACGGTAAATATCACCGCGAGCGCCGCGGCGGCTATCTGCATACCGGGTCTGCCGAAAAACTCAGACACGCTTTCGCGCCTGCTTATTTTTGCGTCAGGATCTATTTTGATATCCGGAGCTTTAGCCGCGGAAAGCAGACCGTCGTAGCTGTTCTGCAGCCTCTGTTCTATTGCGCTGTAATCTTTCATAATGTTTCCTCCTTACGGTCACGATAAGCCGAGCTTGGATGCAAGCTTGTCAAGCGACCTGTAGTATTTTGTTTTGACAGTTGACAGTGGGATACGCGTCTGCTCCGCGATCTCGGACAGTGTGTATCCGTACATGAATTTCATAGTAAGTATCCGCTTTGACGTCTGATCCAGCCCGGAATTTGAAAGTACGTCAAAAAACTCAAGGTCGTTTGTCTGCGGCTCGTAAGCGAACGCGTCCGCAAGCTCCGTTATATCCGAATATGCCCTTGATCTTTTTTTGATTTTCTTCGCTTCCGTGTACGTTATCTTCAAAAGCCAGCCGTCAAACCGGTCCTCGTCACGCAGGTCGGCTAACTTTTCCCACGCGTACGCTACGGCGGACGCAACAGCGTCCTCCGCGTCCGCAGTGTTTTTCACGACGGACAGAGCGGAAAGATACAGCTTTTTATTCTGCTCCTTCACTCTTTGCACAAATTCCTTATCTGTCATCCTGTCTCCTGTTTTTCAGCCTGCCTGTCCGCTCCGGATACGATAAGCCGGCTGATTTTTGCTTTTCACTATATAAGGAGAAAAAAACGGGTAAAAAGTTTCAAAAATTTTTATTTTTTCAAAAAATTTTTCTTTTTATAAATCAAGGCGACCTTCCGGCCGCCTTATATCAGTATTATTCTTTATTATTTCGGGGATACGACGATCTCGGCGCTTGTGAGCACGTAGGGAACGTTTTCATCCGAGCAGTCGAATATATTGTCCGGGTTTGCTTTCAGTGAGAAATGATACGTGCCGGGCTTGTTCTCATCCGTTTCAAAATGCGCGGTTATATACGTGCAGTCGCCGAACACGGCGTCAGTCTCGGTAAGCGCTACCCAGTTGAACGTGAACGGGCATTTTACGCCTGCCCACCCGCCGTCTTCTTCATCCATATCGGGCGTGTGTCTCAGGCCGCCGCTGAATTCCGGACCGTAGCTCGCGTCAATAAGCTTAAGCTCGTCGTCCCACGTTGCGGTCAGCGCAAGGGACGCCAGCTCCGTTACGTTGGTGAGTTTGATTTTGACCGTAACGGTCTCTCCGGCTTTCACTTCTCCGTCCTGGACCGCCGTTATCTGCAGATCGGTCTCCGTACCGGTAGAGGTTTCGGAATTATTCTGTTTTTTCGTCACTTCGGGCTCTTCATCGGTGGTCACGTCGTCGCCGCCGTTCTGCTGACAACCCGTCATAACGAACAATGAAAGCATCATGGCTGTGATCACGGCCGCCGCGCACAGTATTTTAATGAGCTTTGATGATCCGCTGTTTTTGTTTTTTCCGTTATTATTCATATAGATCCTCCGTCCGACCGCCGCACGCTCGCGCGCCTGTCCGCGGTCAAATATTTAATATCAAACGCGTACGCGCTTTGCTTCGTTTATAAAGGTTTTGAAAAGTGATCCGGATACTTTGTCCGTCGTTGCCGTAAATTCCGGATGCCACTGCACGAGCATGAAAAACCGCTCACCCGGCAGCTCCAGCGCCTCTGTCATCCCGTCTGACGCCTGCGCGGATATTATAAGTCCGTCCGCCGGCTTTTTTACCGCCTGATGATGAAAAGAATTCGTCATTATCTTCTCCGCGCCCGCTATTTCGTACATCCTCGTGCCCGGTCTGACGGTTACCTCATGCGTCGTCTCCGTGCCGGGGATTTTCTGCCGGTGGCACAGCGCGCCGGGTATCTGCGCGGGTATATCCTGCCACAGACTGCCGCCCAGACCCACGTTGACGCTCTGGATGCCGCGACAGATGCCTAAAACGGGTTTATCCGTTGCGGCTATGAGCTTTACCGCGCTCATTTCAAGCGAATCGCGTATATTATCTATCTCGACCGTGTCGTTCAGCTTCTCCTCGCCGTATATGGACGGGTCCACGTCAACGCCGCCGGCAAAAAGAAAACCGTCCGCGTACTCGCACAGCTGTTTAAGCGCCGCCTCGTCCGTCTTCATGGGAACTATGAGCGGTATGCCGCCGCAGGCGAGTATCGCGTCAGAATATCTTATACTGCAAAACGTAAGGTCGTCTTTTCTTGACGAAAATATAAGGATTATAGGGTTTTTCATATGAATCTCCTTTTGTGACGCTTATTTTAGCACATTAAACCGTTTTTTTCAAGTATTTGTATGTAAATAATCATAAAACGTTACGGACAGTTAATAATGCTTTGTTATTTATCAGTTATAATATATACAGAACGTAAGAAAGGGACAGGCTATGCTTGATCTTCCTAATGAGATAAATTATACGCTGGACAAACTTTACGGCTGCGGTTATGACGCGTATCTGGTCGGCGGCGCCGTCCGGGACACGCTTATGCAGAAACCCGCGCACGATTACGATATAACGACCTCCGCGACGCCCGCGGAGGTAGAGCGCGTTTTTGCCGGTCACCGAGTTGTAAAGACCGGTATGAAGCACGGCACGGTAACGGTGATAGTTGACGGCGTGCCGGTGGAAATAACTTCTTTCAGACTTGAATCAACGTATTCCGACGGCCGTCATCCGGACGCCGTGACGTTTTCGCGCGACGTAAAAGACGATCTGTGCCGCCGCGACCTGACGATAAACGCCGTGGCGTACTCCAAACAAAAGGGCTACGTGGATCTTTTCGGCGGCGTGTCGGATATTGAAAACCGCATAATACGCTGCGTGGGCGATCCGGACGACAGATTTGCCGAGGATCACCTGCGGCTTTTGCGCGCCATGCGCTTTTCGTCGGTTCTGGGCTTCACGATAGAAGAAAACACGAAAGAAGCGATACACAGAAACAGAAAATACATACTTACCGTATCGCACGAGCGCGTTTTTGCCGAGCTTTGCAAGCTGTTATGCGGCGGCAACGCGAAAGAGATACTGCACGAGTATTCGGACGTCATATTCCTGCTGATCCCGGAGCTTGCGGTGCAGAAAGGCTGTGAGCGCGAATACGGCGACGGCGGCGGATACGATTTATACGAGCACACGGTGAACTGCATTTCATATACGGAGCCGCTTTTGCATCTGCGGCTTGCGGCGCTTCTGCACGACACGGTAAAGCCTTCCGGCGCGGACGGCGCGGACACTCTGCGCATACGCGACACCGTGGCGGCAAACGTGCTTTCGCGCCTGCGCTGCTCCTCCGCTCTGACAGATACGGTATGCCGCATTATTCAGCACTGCGACGATGAAATAAACGGCGAAGACAAAGTCGCCGTAAAGCGCTTTGCCTCAAAGGTCGGCATAAAGACGGCGAAGGACGTTATAAAACTGAAACGCGCGGACATACTTGCGCAGGATCCGCGTTTTTACGGCCGTCTGGCGGGCTTGAACGCCGCGTACGATATAATATGCGAGGCGGAGGAAAACGGCGCGGCGCTGAACGTCAGCGACCTTGCGATAAACGGGCGGGATATAATTTCTCTCGGCGTAAAAAAAGGACCTGTGGTGGGAGAACTGCTGCGTTACGCGCTTGACGGCGTGATCTCCGACGCTGTGCAAAACGAACGCGATATGCTTTTGAAATACGTCGCCGCTCATATTGGCGTAAAATAAAACCGGAAAAAAATTCAATATTTTTTCGTTTTACATATTGCTTTTTACAAACATTTGTGTTATAATAATTCTGCTTATCCGGTTGCCGGGCTTTTTTAAGTCTGCTTTCCGGACTGATATTTAACACGATTCAACTTTTTGGAGGAAATAAAATAATGGAGATCTTGAATATCATACTTGCAGTGCTTCTTATATTACTTGCAATAGCACTTATAGTTTTCGTTCTTTTCCAGACCGGCGGACAGTCCAACAGAAAACTCTCCCAGGTCATATCCGGCGGCAGCCCCGAAAATTACACCGGCAAGAACAAACAGCGTTCCAAGGACAAGAAGCTTGCAAAGGTGACGACGATCATCGCTATCGTGTTTGCCGTTATAGTTATAGTGTTCGCGCTTATAATGAACTATCAGCACAACCATCCGAGCACGTCGACTGAAACGACGACCGAAGCCGTTACGGACGCTGAAACGGAAGTGACGACCGAAGGCGAGGCAACGACGGCTGAAGTTACCGAAGCGGAAGCGACTACTGCTGAAGCGACTACTGCTGAAGCGACAGAGGCTGAGGCGACTACCGAAGCTGAAACTGCCGCGGCTGAATGATCAGGCGAAAGAAAACAACAACTGCAGATCGGCACGAACGTGCCGATTTTGTATATTAAGGAATTAAAATAAATGGCAAAAAGAAAACAGTCAAAAAACACGCGTAAAAAGCGCCTGCTGAAAAAAGCGGACAGGCACAGCGTGAAAAAGAATAAAAGGGCAGTAAGATCGCCTAAGATCTTTACCGGCGTTTTTGACGCGTCGTCTCAGGGCTACGGCTTTATAACCGCGGACGAGCGGCTGAATTTATCGGACGCGGATATTTTCGTTCCGGCAAAGCACGTTAAAGACGCCGTCAGCGGCGACAGGGTCAGCTTTACCGTGGAACAGTATCACGGAAGGCCCGAGGCGCATATAACGGAGGTCATATCCCGCGGCACCAAAACATTTACCGGCGTTTACAGGTACAGAAAACGCCGCGATGGCAACAGGTTGACCGCGTCGCACGTCGTTATTTCGGATAATAAAAAGCTTTGCTTTGACACTTTCATATCCCCGGCGCATTTAAACGGCGCGAAAGACGGCGACAAGGTGCTCTGCCGCATTACCGCGTACCCGGACACGACGAACCAGACGCCGGCGCGCGGAGTCATTGACAAAGTTTACGGGGACTGCGAACAGCTTTACCCGAACGTTTACGCGATAATAGATTCATACGGGATAAGAACGGAATTTCCGGAGACCGTATCCGACGAAGCGGAGACGGAATCAAAGCGCCGCGTGCTGAAAAAGAACAGGCTTGATCTGACAGAAGAGCGCATATTCACGATAGACGGCGCGTATTCAAAGGATTTTGACGACGCGATATGCGTAAAAAAGACGGATAACGGGTTTGAGCTGGGCGTGCATATAGCGGACGTCTCCGAATACGTAAAGCACAACTCGGAGCTTGACGAGGAAGCGTATCTGCGCGGCACGAGCGTCTATTTTGCGGACAAAGTCATCCCTATGCTTCCCGTGCAGTTGTCTAACGGCATCTGCTCGCTCAATCCGAACGTGAACAGATACACGCTGTCCGCGATAATAAGCATAGATAAAGACGGCGAGATAAAAGACTGCAGAATAGCCGAATCCGTCATAAAATCAAAAGTCCGCGGGGTTTATTCAGAAGTAAACGACGTTATAGAAAAAGGCGAGAAAAGCAAATACCGTAAAAAATACGCGCCGGTATTCGATAACGGAGGCCTTGACGATATACTCGCGCTTTATAACGCGCTGAAGCGCAAATCACAGCGCCGCCACGCGCTTGAGCTTGACTCGCCGGAATTCTGCTTTGACATAGGAGAAGACGGGCAGATAGTAAACGCGTATATCGAGGAGCGCGGCGTGAGCGAGCGGATAATAGAGCAGTTCATGCTCGCGGCAAACGAAGCCGTCGCTTCCCTGCTCTTAAAGCGCGGCCTGCCGTGCGTTTACCGCGTACACGGCAGCCCCGACCCGGAAAAACTGCAGCAGCTGAAAGCGTTTGCGGATTCCGTCGGCATAAACACGGCCGCTTTGAGCGGAGACGACATAACGCTTGCGTCGGTTGAAAAATTCCTTGACGCGGCAAAAGAAAAAGGCAAGGGCGAGGTATTTTCGTATCTGGTACTGCGCTGTATGATGAAAGCGAAATACAGTCCGGATCATTCATCTCACTTCGGTCTCGGCGCGGACTGCTACTGTCATTTCACATCTCCCATACGCCGTTACCCCGATCTTACCGTGCACAGGATTATAAAAACCCTGCTTCTGCACAAAGACAAAAACGGCGAAAAACTGGCTTCGTTTTGCTATAAAGCCGCGGATCAGTCGAATATCTGCGAGGACAAGGCGACAAAATTAGAGCGCGATATGGACGATTTATATATGGCGGCTTTCAGCCGCGACAAAGTCGGGCAGGTATTCGATGCGGTCATAACGTCCGTCGTATCGTTCGGATTTTACGCGCGTCTGCCGTACGGCGCGGAGGGTTTTGTAAGACTGCCCGCCGTGAATACGGAATATATCCCGTCGCTTTTCACAGTCGTAACGCCGGGCAGGACGTACCGCCCGGGAGACGCGGT
>JAEEGW010000172.1 GCA_016280525.1 Clostridiales bacterium | reverse complement strand
TAACCGCGTACAAGCCCGGTACGGTCACGTTAAAAGCGACCGTCAAAAACGGTTTGTCTGACGGAGACTATGAAAAAACGTTTTATATAACCGTAAGAGAAAGATCCGGCCAGCCGACCGACCCCGACGAAAACGATAAGCCAAACGACACGGAAATAAAAGAAACGGAGCTTGACTGTACGAAGATAAACGGAATAGAATCAATAACCGTAACGAAAGAAAACGGCGCCATACAGGTAACGCCGGTAACTTACGATACAGTCAACAGGATATTAACGGAAAGCAATATAAACGTAACTGAAGACGAGATCATAGGCGCGGTGAAATTCGTATACGAAAAAGGCGCAATAGCGCACGACGTGCAGCTTAAAATAAAAGGTTACGACAACAAGACCGTCAACGTGCTGACCGTCAACAGCAACGGCAGCCGCAATCCCACAACTCAGCAGCCGGAAAACGGAATTATAAAAGGCAATGCCGTTTCGCCCGATACCGTGATACTTTATACGGAAAGCACGGACAGAATGAACAGCGAATTATTCCCGGCGGTCCTTATACTCGTTATCCCCGCCGCGGCGGCGGCAGCGTTTATAGCGTATATAGTGATTAAAGACAGCGGCAAAAGAAAAAAGAGAAAGGCAAACAAATGAAATCATACAGAAAAGTGCTTACGGTAAATATACCGAAAAGAAGAGCGTACGTAAATATAACTCCGCAGGTAGATCAGGCTCTTAAAGAAAGCGGGATAAAAGAAGGTCTTATACTCGTAAACGCAATGAACATAACCGCAAGCGTTTTCATAAACGACGACGAGCCGGGGCTCCACAGCGATTTTGAAGAATTCCTTGAAAAAGTCGCGCCGGAAAAACCGTATTCGCAGTACCGCCACAACGGCTACGAGGACAACGCGGACGCTCATATAAAACGTCAGATAATGGGCAGAGAAGTCGTATGCGCCGTAACGGACGGCAAGCTTGATTTCGGCACGTGGGAGCAGATATTCTACGGTGAATACGACGGGATGCGCAACAAGCGCATCATGATCAAGATAATAGGTGAGTGATATGGTCGGGATCATTGCCGCTATGAATATAGAGCTTGAACTGATCAAGTCAAAGCTCGATGATATTACCGAAGAAAAATCCGGCGGTATAACGTTTTATCGCGGCTTTTATAAAAACAGTGAGGTCGTCTGCGCTGTATGCGGTATAGGTAAAGTATTCGCCGCTATGTGCGCGGAGGCTATGATAATAAAATATCAGCCGGCCGTAATTATAAACACCGGCGTCGCCGGCGCGTTATCAAAGGATCTGAAGCAGCTTGACTGCACCGTCGCGGAAAAATGCGTTCAGCACGATATGGACACGTCGCCTTTAGGCGATCCCGTCGGCATGATATCCGGGATAAACAAGATATATTTTGAAGCGGATAAAAAGTATTCCGACATACTGATGAGCTGTTACGGCAAAACAAAGCCCGTTTACTGCACTATAGCGTCGGGCGACGCGTTTGTATGCGATAAAGATAAGAAAGAATACATAACAAAAACTTTCGGTGCGTCCGTGTGCGATATGGAAAGCGCCGCGATAGCGCACGTTTGCTACGTAGCCGAAACGCCTTTCGTCATAAGCCGCGTCATATCGGACAACGCGGACGATAACGCTAACTTGGATTTTCTTACTGTATGCAAAAAAGCCGCCGACATATCAAGCGCGGCAACTTTGAAATTTATAAATAAATGCGGTGGTAAAAAATGAGCGGTCCTGTTTATAAACGTCCCTCGTACGCAAACGAGTGCGAGATACTGAAAAACGAGTATATGACCGTAAAGGTCTATAAGCGGTTGAGCGGCTGGGGCTTTGCCGAGATATATAACGCATCCGACAAGCTCATGGGCGTTATCGAGCATTTCGGCGAGCTTAAACTGCGCGATCAGGATATACCAATGCGTATCGAATCCGAAACGGTAACGCGAGACGGCGATACGCTTTGCTTTGACGTAAAAACGTCCAACGCCGCGCAAAGACTAAAAGGCACGTCGTTTGAAAGCTGGATCGGTTATCCTTTCACGGAAACCGTTCTGAGCGGCAAATACAGCATGACACTTGAAGCGGACCGGTTGAAGATAAGCACGGAGCTGTATTCGGATTTCAACGTATACGCGGAATATTTAAGACTGCTGTGGCTTTACTGCGGAGAATCAAGCTACGGTACGGAAAAGACGGACGCTCTGCTTCCCGGCGTGGACTGGCCTGTCGGCGACGAATGGTCGTCCGGTACGGATTTCTTCAAGGATCCGTGGGCGGACAGAAGGATACCGCATCCGAATAAAGTCGGCGCGCCTTTTATGGCGCTGTCGCACAAAAACGATTATATTTCCGTGCAGTACAGCCTTGACACGCCGGTGACCCGCTGGTTCAATTATAACGAATACTACTGCCAGCCCGTCTTTGCGGTACCTAACTTCATTGAAAGACAAAACAACAGCCTTTTAGGTATAATGATACCGGACGTAAAGACGGAGGATGAAGAAAACAAACCGTTTGCCGCGCCGTTTGAGATACACAAAGGGCAGAGAATATCCTTTACCGCTTGCGTCACGCTCGGTCACGGTACGTCGGTTGATGCGCTTGCGGATTGCGTAAAACATAACGGTCTGCCCGCACCCGAACCGATATACGCGCCTGACGAGGCGCTGACAAAAATAGCAAACGCGTATAATACTAATCTATATCACAAAGGAGAGGGATTCGGTTACAGGCAGGGACACGCGAGCAGTATATCAAAACAGCCGCCCGCGTTTTTATACAGATATATTAAAGAGCATCCCGATACGGAATTATCAAATTCGCTTTCAGAAAAAATAAAAGAGTTTGAACAACCCGCAAGACCCACTCAGCCGGACACAGAAGCGCTGAGAAAAAGAGGCGACACGATACTAAGCTGGCAGAAAGAAGACGGCTCGTTCTGCTTTGATCCCGACGGCAGACATTACGCAAAAGACGATTTTGTGGTAGCAAGATCGTTTATCGATCCGATGGCGCAAAGCGGCGATACGGCGCTGTATCTCAACACCGTTCCCGCCCTTGATCTTATACGGATATACGAAAAAACAAACGATAAAAAGTATTTTGACGCGGCGATAAAAGCGTTTGATCTCTGTATGGATATGATCCGGCCGGAAGGCGGTGACTACTGGGAAACGCCGCTTCACGCGCCTAATCTGCTCGCAGCGGGTCAGGCCGCCAACGCGTTCTATTACGTCTATAAGAATCACGGTATAGAACGCTACAAAGACAAAGCGAAATACTTTTTAAGATCGCTTCTTGCGTTTACGCATTTGAGACGCCCGAAAAACATCCCGACGCTGTATAATACAAAACCGTGTCTGTGCTGTTCAGACTGGTATTTCGCAAACTGGGTGCGCGACTTCGTACAGTGGGAAGTATTAAGATGTATCGCGGAAGCGGAATCGCTCGGTATAAGCTGGGCGGAGATAGATCCGGAAATAGACTGGCTCAGATATATTGAAGGCGTAACGACAGCCGCGTATAACTGGATGGCGGACCACAGCAAAAACAACTGGAGACCGCACAATATACCGTCAACGCTGCAAAGATACGAGAACGGCGAATACGATACCTGCTATTCTGACACATTCAATTCCGTTACGGGAAACACGGGCGGTATGTTCATTCATCCGTCGGGAATCGCGGACTGTATCTACTGCTTTAAAGATAAAAAGTGAATAAAAAAACGCTCGTTTGGGGCACCCTCCGTAAGGAAGGCGCCCCAAGGTAGCTTTTGTATCTAAATAAAATATTTTTTTGTTGAGACGGTGCTGCCTTTGTGGTTATGCCGTTTTTTACACACCTTTTCAGAGTGCGTAACCCACTATGACACTTTCAGCTAAGCTGCAAAGGTGTCAATATGTTTTTACTCTTTCTTTATTACAGTTACAAATTCATGTAAATAAGAAAGGTCTCACAATTTCCATTATTAACGGTCGGTTTATATGCAAACAACTGATTGATAATTGTAAATTTCGAAAAAATTGCTATAATATAGTTGTAAGCTTACAAAAAACAGTTATAGAAATGAGGATATGAAATGGTCTTAACTATCGGAACTACAATAAAAAACCTACGTGCCAAAAGAAAAATCACGCAGGAACAGCTTGCAACCTTTTTAGGCATTACTGCTCAAGCAATTTCAAGATGGGAGAACGGCAACGTTTATCCCGACATTGAAATGCTTCCGTCAATTGCCGAATTTTTCGAAGTATCAACAGACGTCTTATTCGGCATCAACAAAGATGAAAAAGAAAAGCGTCGGGACAAAATCTATCTTGAAATCGAAAAAGGATATGAAACAGGTACAAACAGCGGTGAAGATGCAATTGTCAATGCGAGACAGTATGCGGCGGAATTCCCGTTCGATGAAAGGATCGAACTGAATCTTGCAGACACCATTTGCAGAACGTATATGTGGGATGAGGTGCCCGATCTTGAGCGCTTGTCAGAAGCGGAAAAGTTGTATCAGGCACTGATAGAAACGGCATCGAATGATCCGTTTCGATATGAAGCACTGAAAAAACTTGCCGCATTATATTCCGTCGGGTATAAAGATGACGCAAAAACCGATTGTGTTTTGCGTCAATTTCCGACCATGCAATACAGCAGAGAGAGTATAGGCACACTGATATCGGAAACATCCGGGCACGATATAGGCAGAATACAGGATTATATTGAAAAGCTGACTGATTCATTATGCACGACGCTCGAAGATTATATCATTGAAATGCCGAACGGCTCCGAAACATGGGATCGGAAAGTTGAAATGTTTGAAAAACTGATTTCACTCTATCAGTTTGTCTTCGGCGAGAATCTGCTGTTTTATCACTCGAGGGTCGCTGACTTATATCGCATTATGGCAACTTATAGAGTGGCACAAGGCAGATATGAAGAAACAATTCATTGTCTTGAAAAGTCGGTGTATCACATAAAAGAAAAAGAGAAAGCAAAACCGGGAGACAGATACACTTCACCCTTTATGGATACGATGTCTTTGCCGGAAGACGATCCGACAAACGGCGGTTTCCATGCTCCGATTCTGCATAACGAGGCGTGGTATGTTTTGAACAACAAGCTGACGCAAAGCAGATATGATCCTATTCGTGATATGGATGGCTTTAGAGCAATTGTAGATGAGCTATCTCATATTGCAAAATAAAAACTTCATATAAAAGCCGAAGGGAGAGACTACTTCGTTACGTAGTCTCTCCCTTCCGGCAGTTTTTCCCGCTCGGCGGCTGTGGGCTTGACAACGCCGACAGCGCCCGCCCTTGTTCCCGAGGCGCTTTGAAAAAAATAAAAACGGTATCCGTTCCGGTCAGATCCGGACGCGGGTACCGTTTTCTTTATTCACCGCCGACGGAACAGAACTGTCCGTTGACAAAGAGCGTTTCGGGGAGGCTGCCGTCGTTGCGGCCGGTCGTCCGAAGGAAAAACGACCAGGTGCGGCAGATGGCGGAGGAATCGGTCTTCCGGCTGCCGCCGTCGGGGTAACCGCACCAGTAGGAGGTCTTGGTAAAGGGCTTGAAGGGAATGATCTCGGTTTTGGCGATGAGAGCCGCGGGATCCGGCGTGTCGATATCACCGCCGTAAATGTGTGTGTAAGGGACGCCGTCGACTATCGCGTAGCTTTGGGTGATCCGAACGACCGACGCTTTGACGCATTTGGAGAGAGCGTCGGAGACGGTCTTGTTTTTTTCTTTGAAGACGGCGTCGGTGATGTAGTAGTCGACGCGGAGCAGATCGGCGGCAGTGCCGTCATCGATCGTGACTTCCTCCAGTGACTGGCACCCCGAAAAGATCCGGCAGAATTCATCCCGGACCGTAAAGGGAGAGACGATCGTGATGGTGCGCAGATCAGTGCAGCCTTCCACGTCTTTTCTCGGATCGTAGGCGGCGCGCGAGGCCTCGTTTGTGATCTCCGGGATCAGGAGCGTCCGCAGCGACCGACAGCCGGTAAAGGACGGGTCGTACCGGGAGAGAGACCGGGGGATGTTCTCGAGGGTATTCAGGGAAATACAGCCGAGGAAGGCGCCGGACAGGGCGGTCAGGGAATCGCTCAGGGCAAACGACGTCAGACTGACGCAGTTCTGAAACGTGCCGTCCAGTACCGCCGCGCCGCGCCCGCCTGTGACTTCGGAAAGAGAGGTGCAGCCGGCAAAGGCCGACAGCAGCTCGGTCACGCTGTTTGGGATCGCGACAGAGCGCAGCGAGATGCAATCCGCAAAGGTGTGATCCAATACGGCGATCCCCTCGGCCAGCACGGCGGTTTTCAGCGAGGAACAACCGGCGAATGCGGACCGGGCGGATACGGCGGAGGCGGGGATCGTGGCCTCCGTCAAAGAAGAACAGCCGTAAAAGGCCTCGTCGAGCGAGACGGCATCCGGCGCACCCTGAACGGACGTCAGTGCGGTGCAGCCGCGGAAGGCGCCGTTCAGGGAAACGATACCGCGCCCGAGACTGACGGAAACCAGGTCCCGGCACCCGACGAAAGCGTAGTCGATCCTCTCAACGGAGTCTGGCAGAAAAACGCGCTCGAGAAAAGTGAAATCCCGGAAGGCGTTTTCGGCGATGGCGCGGACCGGTTTCCCGTCGATTCTGGCCGGCACGGCGATCGTCGATTCGATGCCGGAATAGCCGAGGATCGTCACCCCGGTCTCGTCGCTCTG
>JAEEGW010000004.1 GCA_016280525.1 Clostridiales bacterium | reverse complement strand
TCAAGCAGCGTGTATTCGTGCATCATGACGACGGGCGGAAGCTCAACGCCGTCCGTAACGTCGCGCACGGACATCTGAGCGTTAAGATACTCGTCTATCGGCAGATATATGTGTGAAAACTGTGCTAAATAAGACCTCTGCGGTATGCCCTGGCTGCGTACGAAATGCACCACCCAGAAGCTGCCGTCGCTGCCCGCCGCCTGCGCTCTCGCCGGCTCCGTGTATACGACGGCTTTCCTGTGCGGATAACGCTTGTCCGCTATCTGCTCTTCAAGCCGCTCCGCCGCGGTCCTGCGCAGGGAGTTTATCGAAGATATCGGAAGTGACAGACCGCTGTCAAGATGAAGCGAAAACGACGCCGGATCCGCCGAAAACGGAGTATTGCCGAGCTTGCAGAGATTTTTTACAACGTCTTCTTTCGTAAGAGGCGAAGTCTTTGCAGGCGCCGGTATCTCACCGTACACCGTTACGGACCTTCCCTTTGCGGAAAGCGTCAGCTCGGACACCGCGTCCGATCTTATATCGGCTTTTACGGAAACGGGTATGCGGCGTCTCGCCGCTTTGAGCTCCGGCTTTATCTCCTCCGCAGCTCTTGCACTGTTTTCCTTGTCCGCGTCCGTCCGCACGCCGAGCATGTCAGCGCCGACGTTGCCGGTATAATAGCCGTCCGTAAAGCCGTTTCTGCTGAAAATGTCGGACAGAGTTTTTATCTCCTCTTCCGTAGCGTCGCGTCCTTCGTCTATCAGTTTTCTGTAAATTTTGCCTACGCCGTAAACGTATTCGGGCGATCTCATCCTGCCCTCTACTTTAAGACTGCTTATGCCGGAGGCGCATATACGCTTCATATGCGGCGCAAGGCAGTTGTCTTTTAGTGAAAGTCTGTAAACGCCGTCCTCGTCCGGCAGTCTGCACGGCTGGGCGCAGTCGCCTCTGTTGCCGCTCCTGCCGCCCATGTAAGCGGACATCTCGCACATACCGGAGGTGCAGACGCAGAGCGCGCCGTGCACGAACATCTCGTATTCTATATCGGGGAATTCCCGTATTATCTTTTCAATATCGTCCGCGCTGCATTCACGCGCAAGCACCACGCGGGAAAATCCGCGGGAGGCGAGCAGACGCGCGCCCTCAACGTTGTGAACCGAGCACTGCGTGCTGGCGTGCAGGCGCAGATCGGGGAAACGCCTGTGTACCGCCGCGGCAAAGCCGGGGTCCGCGACTATAAGCGCGTCCACGTCGTTAAGATACAGTTTTTCCGCAAAGCGCAGAGCTTCCGCCATTTCCCGCTCGAGCACGAGAGTGTTTACGGCGGCAAAAACGCTCACGTCAAAGAAGTGGGCTTTTTTTATGGCGTCCGCCGCTTCCTCGTCCGTGAAATTCTGCGCGCCTATACGCGCGTTGAAGTTTTTTCCGCCTATGTATATCTCATCCGCGCCGGCGGACAGCGCCGCTTCAAAACATTCGGGATCGCCGGCGGGCAAAAGCAGATGCGGTTTGTTTTCTGTCATAGGATTTCCTTTCACGCGTTAAAAACGCGGTAAGTTATTTTATACGGCGAATTTTCAAAACAGTCTTGAAAATACCGCAGAAATATGCTATTATAGTTATACAGATTTTATTGTATCACATATAACCGCGTATTTAAATACATTTTTGAAAATTTTTTATTTACAACGGGAGGTGCGGAGTTGAAAAAAGAGAAGAAAAAGACGGCGGGCATAATAATAAGGATCGCCGTTATCGTCCTGCTTGTCCTGCTCCTTTTGCCGCTTGCGGCAAACGCGGCGGTCACCGGAATATACGGAAAACGGATAGATACCGCACCGGATAACGAAAAGTTCGACTGCATACTCATACTCGGCGCAAGGGTGTTTGACGACGGCTCCGTCTCCGCCATGCTCGAGGACAGGCTCGATCGCGGCATTGAGCTGTATTTCGCCGGCGTGTCGAACAAAATTTTAGTCAGCGGAGATCACGGAACGGAAGGGTACGACGAGGTGAACGCCATGAAAGCGTACTGCGTGGACCGCGGCGTCCCGTCCGAGGACGTTTTTATGGATCATGCCGGGTTTTCCACGTACGAAAGCGTGGTGCGCGCAAAAGAGGTGTTTTTGTGCGAAAGCGTGATGATAGTATCGCAGAAATATCATCTTTTCAGAGCGTTATACATAGCCTGCTCAATAGGGCTATACGCATACGGCGCGTCCGCCGCGAAAACCGTTTACGCCGGCAATAAATACCGTGAGGCAAGGGAATTTCTTGCGCGCGTAAAGGATATAGGCAGCGTCATATTCCGGCCGTCCCCGTCGTATCTCGGCGAACCGATACCGATATATGAAAACGGCAATGTTACCAACGACAAATAAAAAATACCCCAAAAATCGTAAATTTTTGTAAAATTACACAGATTTTTTTGTCAAAACGCCTTGACATTAAGGCAAAATAACGCTATAATAAAGAAAAAAACATAAAAGGAAAGGAATACAACCATGGGAAAATTCGTTATAAAGTTCACAAAAGCGGGCGTTAAGTTCGATCTTAAGGCCGGCAACGGCGAGATAATCGCTTCATCGGAAACTTACAAGGCTCTTGCATCCTGCAAGAACGGCATTGAATCCGTAAGAAAGAATTCCGCAAAAGCTGAGGTAGAGGATCTGTCCGTAGAAGGCGCCCCCACCGTAAAGCATCCGAAATTCCAGGTATACGTAGACAAGGCCGGCGAATATCGCTTCAGACTGAAAGCGACGAACGGCGAGATCATTGCCGTATCCGAAGGCTACAAGTCAAAAGCCAGCTGCTTAAACGGCATTGAATCCACCAAGAAGAACGCTCCGGACGCGGAAGTCGTTATAGCTGAATAAGACATTGTTCTTCGCCGGGTAGAAAGGAATTTTCCTCTCCTTTCCGCCCGGCGTTTTTATTACGGCACCGGCGCGAAAGCGCATAAACACAACCGGTTTTTTAAAGAAAGGAACGAAAAATGAAAAAAATAATCTCAATAATCCTTGCGGTAACGCTTTTTTCATCGTCGCTTTTCGTATCTGCTTTTGCGAAAGTGAAAGTACCGGAGTTACTTTTCAAACTGTTTATGAAGTCCGCGGACACGATCTGCGATTTCTACAGGATAAGCGATTTCGACGATTACGCGGATGAGATATTCGACACGGTGGCGGAAATGTTCCCGGAGACCATAGCCGAGGAATACGACGGCGTGGCGTACCGCCTGATCGCCAGCGAGGCTCACGTAAAAGCCGCGGTAAACTTGAAAT
>JAEEGW010000027.1 GCA_016280525.1 Clostridiales bacterium | reverse complement strand
TGATGGGGCGGACGAACCCCGCTTGCGGTGCCCGAAGAAATCGGCGCGTCACTGCCGTGACTGTGCTTGATTTCTTTCGACCGCTGCGCTTTCCTCGCTTTGCTTCATCTGCCCCCGGCAGCGCAAAGCTCGTCTACCCCCCTGTCCCCTCCCACAATCTTAAAAAGATTGAGGGGGCGCAAATTCAGAGGTTGGCGCCTCGACGCCCCGCTTTTAATGCCGTCAGGCAATTCACGGCAAAGCCAATTCACGCCCGAAGGGCAATTCACGCGCGAAGCGCAATTCACTTTTGCACAACAAAGGATATTATATTGATAAAGTCTTTTGAGGTGAATTGACGGCTGATCGCCGTCATGAATTTCCGCTTGCGCGAAAGTGAATTGGTTTCACCGTGAATTTCCGCTTACGCGGAATGAATAAAAAACGGGATCCCGTCCGGGATCTCGGTTGGTTTTATTCTATGCCCCTTACTCTCAATATCTCGTCCGCCAGCGTTTTCATGCCGGTTTTCGTGGGATGTATGCCGTCGAGGGCTTCGACGGGGGTCGTGTTTTTGTTCGCGTCAACGAAAATACAGCCCTTTTCTTCCGCCGCCTTTTTTATCACGTTTACGTAGTTGTCAAGATGGATACCGCCCAGACAGTACGGGAATTCCCATATCGGATCGCCTCTGAACGACGATACGGCGGGCGATATGCACCACACCTCCGCGTCCGGGTAATGCGCCTTTATCAGATCGAGCATTATGCGGTACGAGCCGCTAAACGATTCTCTTTCCTCCATGCCCTCCGCCGTCTCTGTCGGCGTGCCGGAAGCCCAGTCGTTTACTCCCATGTATATCATTATCACGTCGGGCTTTATATCGCCGTCGCCTAAAAGCGACATGCGCGAGTCGAGATACGCAAAGCTGCCGGGCGTGAATTCCGCGTGATAGCTCACCGTGCTTCCCGACCACGAGTTGTTTTTCAGGAGCTTGCCGCCCAAGCGCGAGATTATCCCGCCCCACCAGGTGTCGGTCATATCCTCGATGCCCGCGTTTTTCATCGTTTCCTCGGTATAATACAGCGCGTACCCTTCGGGAATATAGCCTGAAAGCGTGCTTATAGAATCCCCGACTACCGAAAAATATTTATCTTTGTAATTCATTTTTATTCCTCCGTGGATTTATTCCTATAAGCAATTATACGGATCGTTTGTGAACAAATCAAGATTCGGGAGCGCTTTGATATGGCCGGGAGAACGTGAACATCTCAACTCCGTTTTCGCTCAGTATCGGTATGTTTTCTCCGGCTATACTTTCCGCGATCCCAATATCAAAATAATGATCTTCACCGGGATCCGGCTTTTCTCCGCGCACCTTTACCGTACCGTCTGTTTCAACAAATGACAGAGAGTAGTCATTATGCGGATAAAAGCAGGTTTCTGATACGTTATCGCCCGATATCATAGTAAGATCAAAAGAAAAAACTCCGCTCGTAAGCCCGTAGGACAAAAAGCATATTTCTTCCGTGCCGTCTCCGTCAACGTCAAACACGGCGATCTTTTCCGTGTCCGCGTTATAAGCTTTGCCGTTTTTTACGACGAAGACGTCATACCGGTAACGCTCGTTATCGTCAAACATCATCCCCGTATAACCAAGCCTGTTATATTCGTCAAAAGAATACGTCGGCACGGCGAATATCTGCGCTCCGGCGCGGTCAAAAAAATCTTTGGGCGTGACGTCTATCGGATGAAGGTCGATTTTCGACAGGCTTTTTTCCGGGCAAAGCAGTTTTTTTGCGTCAGCCTCCGAAAGTCCGTTTTTTGGCGCGTAGCGGCTTCTCTGTATCCAGCTTAAGGTGAGCACGGATTCTTGGGAAAGCCCGGTAAAAACGGCGCAGTCGTCTCTGAAAAGAGACTTTCCCGTTTTCAGATCAACACATTCAAATCCTTTGTCCCTGATCTTTGAAACAAAGCTTTCAAAAGCTTCTTTTGAAACATTTTCATACTTGTGGAATTCGCCGTCTCCGAGTTTTGCTTTCGTCGGAAGTGAAAACGGAGGCTTGCCCAAAGAGCGTATGCGGTTGCATATAAGCGCGGTTTTGTTGTTCGTATATGCGGGACTGTGACAGAGGGATTTGTTTTTATACGTTATACCGTCGCTGTCGTTTTCGCATCCGACAAGAGAAAACGTTATAAACAAGGCAGATAAAAACGCAAAAGCACGTAAAAGCGCTCTATTCATTGTTACCTCCGGTTGTAAGCGGTTTTTTCTTGTCCCTTACGGCAAGGAGCATAAAAAGCCAGGTAAATACGCCGGACAAGAGGATAACGAGGATGTCGACGGGCGCTAAAACTATGCCGGGCAGACCGTCAAAGAAGAACCCCTCGCCGAAGCGGTAAAGATTGCCGTGAAGCAGTATCATCTCGCCGATATACATAACAAGAGTAACTGTCAAAGCGGACGCGGCGGGAACGGTGTATACCACGGCTTTTTTGCTTTTCAGCATAAGCGAGCCGGCGAACACGCCGACGGTAAGCCCGAGCAGGATGAAAAACGCTGCCATAAGAGATGCCGAAAGCGGCGAGACTATCAGACTTCCGTCGCGCCAGAACGCCGTGAAGCACGCGAGTATGCACAGCCCGAGGAAAACCGCGGCGCAGGCGGACTGCAGGATAAGCGCCTTTGCCCTGCTCTTATCGCCCGTCTTTATTATCTGCGCAAAGCCGTATATGCTGTTGAG
>JAEEGW010000171.1 GCA_016280525.1 Clostridiales bacterium | reverse complement strand
CCACGGTATGAAGACCTACGTCCCACGGATCGCCGAACTGGGTATCCGTAAAGGACAGATAGTAATATCCGCCGCAGAAATCCTGACCGCCGGAATATAACGAGTTTACCGTGACCGTCGAACCGTCGCTTAAATACAGCTCTACGTCTATCGGCATATCTTCCAGATAATAACGGAAGAACGTGACGTATTCTTCGTTTTCGTTATCGTAATAGGAGTCCATACCGCCGCCGCAGTTTTTGATCACCTGTATTCTCTCGGAAGTATGGTTTACGACCGGCGTCGGTATTATATTGACCTGCAGCTCAAATTCACGGTCAAGCAGTTTTCCTTTTAGTCTGTTGTCCGAGCCGACCGTCCACGGATTTGCATACTGATCGTCGTCCCAGTCCACGCCGTATGAGACGCCGCCGAATTCAACGCTGTCCCAGAAACCGTACAGCGTCTGAGAAGATCCGTCGTCAAAATACACTTCAATGTCAAGATTCCGTATAGCATTGAAAATGTCGTAGCGCGTATACTGTATGTAATCGTCCGCGTTTTCGTCGTAATACCAGTCTTCGCAGAGGTTGCAGCCCTCTATAAGCGTTACGGGCGAGGCGACTATGTCGCTTACCGGAGACTCCGTTATTTCAACGGTCAGCGTAAAATCGTATCCGAGCAGGCTGCACTGCACTTCATGTTCGCCTATCTCCCAGGGATAAAGATCCTGGTAGTCCGTATATTCAATGTAGTAGATCTCTTTGTCATACTCAACGCCGTCGCTCAGCCGGTCAAGACAAACGGACGTCCCATCATCAAAATCTACAGTTATCGCGGTATTAGTGTTATAATACGAATAATGGAAGAACGGGACGTAATCGTCTGTTGCTTCATCGTAGTACCAGTTTGTGTAGCAGTTGTGGCCTTTGATTATCCTTATCTTCGGCGCGTCAACGTAGACTACCGGAGACGGCAGTATTTCAACCTCTACGGTAAAATCATAGTTCATCAAGGTATACGTCAGCGTATGAATGCCCGCACCCCACGGTTCATGATCCTGACCGCCGTCGTCTTTTAATTCGATATAATAACTGTCATCCTCATAATCGATCCGGTCGGCAAGGCGTTGCAGCTCTATCACTTCTCCGTTTTCCATCGTTATGATCACGGACGTGTCCGCGTAGTAAGGATTGTAGCGCTTGTACGTTACGTCCCGGCCAAGGCTTTCGTCGTAGTATTCACACAGCTCCGTATTCGTTCCCATCAAAATGCTGATCGGTGAGACTGTTATATCCGTCACGTACGACGTTATTATATCAACTTCGATAGTGAAATCATAACCGAGCAGGCTGCAGCTCACGTAATGCGCGCCGGCGCTCCAGTGCGATTCCAACTGATCGTCATCAAACGATATCCTGTAGCCGCGCCCGCCGTAGTTTACGTCATCGTAAATACTGTCAAGCGTTAACACGGTACCGTCTTCAAAGTATACGGTCATGTCCAAAGGCAGCCAGGCGTAATTGTAACGGTAATAGTTTACGTAGTCTCCGATATCTTCGTCGTAATACCAGTCGTTATAATCGTCCGTCACTTCAAGCATTCTTAAGGACCCGACTTCTATATCCGTTACGGGCGTGTCCGTGATTTCGGCGTATATCATAAAGTCGTAACCGAGCAGGCTGCAGTATATCGGATACGTACCGGTATCCCACATATCGCTTTCCTGACCGTCAGAATATTCTATCCTGTACCACTCGCCGCCGTATTCGATATCGTCTTTAATATTATATATAACTATGTTGTCGCCGTTTTTTAAACTTATTATTATTTCAATATAGTTGGACGCGTAATCATAATGGAAATAATCTACCCAGTCTCCCAGATCGCCGTCATAATATGAATCAACGTATCCGGACAGGTCCTTTACCAGCATGTAAGGACTACACGTAACGTAGGCAACGGGCGATTCCACTATCTCCACCTCTACGGTGAAATCATAATTCATTATGCTGCAGTGCAGCGTATGCACGCCCGTATCCCAAGCATTGTCACCCTGATCGTCCGCCTGTATGAAAATGCCGTAGTATTCGTCGTCTTCATCCCGGAAACCTTCCTGCAAGCTGTGAAGCACCTTCGTTTCACCGTTGTCAAGCGTGACGGTTATTTCAACGCTGTTGTCTTCATATTTATAGCGATCGTAATACACGTAATCATAAATGGATTCGTCGTAATAGTACGCCTCTTCCGTATCCGTGTCTTTAACAATCGTTATCTTGCCGGCGGAAACGTCCGCTACGCGGGTGTTTATTATTTCCGTTTCCGCTGTGAATACGTATCCTAAAACGCTGAACCTCGGGTAATATACGCCCGGCTCCCACGGACCGTCCTGTTCGTCTTCGTATCTTATATAATAATCCGTGCCTTTGTAGTTCACGCTTCTGTCAAAGCGGTCAACCGTAACGGAGGACTGATCTTCAAAATATACGGTTATCCCGGCGCTGACGTATAACATATCGTAATGATGATAACCTACGTACGCATCCGAAAACTCGTCATAATATTCCGACCAGTAGCTGTGCGACCCTTTGACCAGCTGTATAGGTGTCACCGTAACGTTCGTTACCGGAGATTCGACTATGATAACGTCAAAAGTAAACGTATAGTTCATTATCTCCGCGGTACAAGTATGCGTGCCGGTAAACCACGGCTGCCCGGACTGGTCGTCGCTGTAGGTAAAGTTGTAATAATTATTGCCGAAATTGACTTCGTCGTTTAAAGACTGCGCGGTCGTGCCCGTTCCGTCGGTAAAATTAACGGTGATATCCGTTTTTGAATTGTTGTAGTAATAACAGTCAAACCTGACGTAATCTTCTGCTGTTTCATCGTAATAATAATTGTCGTAGCAGTTGAATCCTTTCACTATCGTGATGGGATCGACAGCCACGCTTTCGACCGGAGTTTCGATTATCTCCACAGTTACGGTGAAATCAAAGCCCATAACGGTGCAGTTTACCGTGTGGACGCCCACGCCCCACGGATTCTGTGCCTGATCGTCCGTTACCTCGATAGTATGGTAATCTCCGTCGTACCAGAACCAGTCGCCAAGATAAGTAAGCTCGACCGGATCCTCGTCTGCGAAATATATGATAACGTCCACGGTCTCATGTCCGTAATCGTAACGGGTATAGTCGATATACTCGTCGTGATCTTCGTGTTCTATTACGTACGTATCGGTATAACAGTTGTAACCTCTTATAAGCGTTATCTTGCCGGCCTCCACACCGGTCACACCTTTGCCCTGCTTCGTTTCCGTTTTTGCCGGAGCGGTCGGCTTTTCGGCATTTTCGGCTTCACGCTCGATAACGGGCGCCGATATTTCCGCCGCTTCGGGGTTATACGGGAGCGCGGAAACAATATTCGGTATCATGCCGAACAGCATTGCAAAACAAACAAGCAAACACAGCGTCTTTTTCATTTTTGCCTCCGATTTACAAAATGATAAATTTGTTTTTCATAAGACTATAATTATTCATTATAATATTATCATATATATTTCTTTTTGTCAAGTGCAAATATCGCGAGTTTGTTTAAATTGTGTTTCATTTGATACATATTTTTAAATTTTCATCGTTTCATATTGACAAAACGACAAACGCGGTATATAATGCAGCCGAAAAGAATAAGTGTTTCAAATGAAACATAAATCGGAGAAAATCATGCAGAACGCGGAAATTACGGAAAAGCTGAAAAACGTACCGCTTTTCGGCAATACAAACGAAGAACGCCTTTTAAGCGCGGTCTCCTCGTCAAAGCTGCTTCACTACGGCAAAGGCGATGAGATAGTCTTCAAAAAACCCGCTTTATACGTCATCATGAGCGGATACGTGCGCGTTTACCGCACGGAAGGCAGCCACACCGTGCTTCTCAACACCATAAAAGAGGGCGGAGTGTTCGGCGCGGCGCAGCTCTTCTGCGAGGAGGCGGCGTTCTCTTCCGTGAAAGCCGCGTGCGCCTGCACATGTCTGCAGATGCCGAAAGCGGCGGTCTGCGGCCTTTTACAAAACGACTTTGCGTTCACGGAAAACTACGTAACGTTTCTGTCGGACCGGATACGGTTTTTAAACAAAAAAATAGCGTCCTTCACCGCCGGCAACGGCGAGCAGACGCTCGCGGGATATCTGTTATCGCAGCCCGCGGAGGACGGCGTCGTCACGCTTGACAAAAATATGTCGGCTCTCGCTTCGTCGCTCAATCTCAGCCGCCCCACGCTTTACCGCGCTTTTATTTCCCTGTCCGAGCAGGGCCTGATAGAAAAAAACGGCAAAGAAGTGCGCATAATATCAGCAAAAAAACTTTAAAATATATAAAAGAGGTACAAAAAAATGAAAAAAGTTTTATCAGTAATCTTATCGCTTGCAATGCTTATATCGGTCATGATGCTCGCGTCCTGCACCGAAACAGGCGAAGAAACGACGGCGGAAGCCAACTCGACCGCGGCTGAAACGGCCGCGGAGACAGAGCCGGAAGCGGCGCCCGAACAGATCAGGGTGTTCACTCTCATGGGCCCGACAGGCATGGGCATGGCAAAACTCATATCAGACGACAAAAACGGAGTATCAAAACAGGATTACACGTTTACGGTAGCCTCCGCGCCGGACCAGATCACGGCTGAGGTCATAAAAGGCAGCTTTGAAATAGCGGCAGTTCCCGTAAACTTAGCGTCCGTGTTATACAACAAGACCGAGGGCAAAATAAAACTCGCGGGCGTCAATACGCTGGGCGTGCTCTACGTGCTTGAAAACGGCAATACAATAAACTCCGCAGCGGATCTCAAGGGCAAGACGATATACGCAACGGGCCAGGGCTCCAACCCCGAATACACGCTGCGCTATATCTTATCCAAAAACAACATAGATCCCGATAAAGACGTTACTATCGAATATCTGGCGGAGCACGCGGAGCTTGCAACGCAGATGGTGGCCGGCTCCGTGACGCTCGGCATGCTGCCCGAGCCCAACGTAACGTCCGTCATGGTACAGAACGGCGACGTCAGAATCGCACTTGATCTGAGCAAGGAATGGAAAGAAGTCTCAGGCACAGAGCTCGTTCAGGGCTGCATAATAGTAAGCGCGGAGTTTGCCGAAAAGTATCCGGCGGCACTTCAGACTTTCCTTGAAGAATACAAGGCAAGCGTAGATTTCGTCAACTCCAGTATCGACGAAGCGTCAGCTCTTATAGAGGAAGCCGGCATAGTTCCGAAGGCGGCTATAGCGAAAAAAGCGATCCCGAACTGCAACATAGTGCTTATGACCGGCGAAGCGATGAAAGAACCGGTATCCGCTATGCTGAACGTTTTATACGAGGCGGAAGCCAAATCCGTAGGCGGCAAGCTGCCGGACGAAGGCTTCTATTACACGGGTAAATGAAAAAACGGGCAAAAGCTCTGCCCGCCCCGCTCCGTTTTCTTCTCGTTTTTGCGTTCTGGGTCGGAGTTTGGTGGATAATTTCGGCTATAGTCGGCAAAGAAGTGCTCATACCGTCGCCGCCCGTGGTGACGGTCCATCTCATCGGACTGCTTAAAACGTCGGATTTTTACCTGTCCGTCGGAATGTCCGTTCTGCGCATAACCGCGGGATTTGCGGCGGCGGTGCTGCTCGGCGTAATAACGGGCGTGCTGTGCGCGGTATCAAAGACGGCCGACGCGCTTCTCTCCCCGCTTTTCAGCGTAATAAAAGCGACGCCGGTCGCGTCGTTCATAATACTCGCGCTCGTGTGGATCAATAAAGAACTTATCCCGGTTTTTATATCCGCTCTTATGGTCTTGCCCGTGATACACGGCAACGTGCGCGAGGGAATAAAATCGACAGACAAAGAGCTTTTGGAAATGGCGCGGATATTCGGTTTTTCAAAAAAGCAGAAGCTGACCCGCATATATCTGCCGTCCGTTGCGCCGTATCTTACGGCGGGTGTAAAGACCTGCCTGGGTCTGGCATGGAAAGCCGGCGTGGCGTCCGAAGTCCTCTGCTTTGCCGCGTATTCGATAGGCAACAAGCTATATCAGTCAAAGGTGTATCTTGAAACGGCGGATATGTTCGCGTGGACGGTAACGGTAATAGTCATAAGCGTCATAATAGAAAAACTGCTTATGTCGCTCGTAGTCGGAAATCGGAGCAGAAAAAGATATGATAACAGTAAAAAAACTGAAAAAGTCGTTTGACGATAAAATCATATTCAACGGGTTCGATCTGAGCCTGCCGGATAAGGGAACGTATTATATATCCGGCCCGTCCGGCAGCGGAAAGACCACGCTTCTGCGCATCATCGCCGGGCTCGACACGGATTACGAAGGTACTGTCGAGCACGACGGGGTCATATCGTACGTGTTTCAGGAAAACCGGCTTATCCCGTCGCTTACGGCGTATCAGAATGTGTTCGAGGTGTGCCGCGATAAAGAAAAAACCACGTATCTTCTGAAAGAAGTCGGGCTTGAGGCTGATTCGGACAAATACCCGGCGGAGCTTTCCGGCGGTATGAACAGAAGGGTCGCCATAGCGCGGGCGCTGGCGTTCGATCACGATATACTTTTACTGGACGAGCCGTTCACGGCGCTTGACGGAGAGATAAAAAAAAGCGTGATATCGCTTATAAAAGAGCGCGAGGCGGACCGCCTAATACTGCTCGTGAGCCATGACGAAAGCGAAGCCGACGCGCTTTCATGCGAGCGCATCGAATTCAGATGAGCGGCAGCTCACGGCGGCGCATATCCGCGCCGTGAAAGCATAACAACAAAACAAAAAATCATCTCCGGCGCGGATTTAAAATATTTTTCCGCACCGGAGATCTTTATTATATTTTCACACCGCTCCCGCGGAAAAATATTCCCTTTGCGCTGCGCGCAAATTGCGCCGCCGGGGCAATGCAGAAAATGCAGAATTAAGAATTAAGAATTCAGAGGCGGCATACCGCCGACCCCTACCGTCAACCCGCTCATATCTTATCCAGATCGTACGGGGTCGCCTGGTATACGAAATAGTTGAGCCAGTTGGAAAAAAGCAGGTGCGCGTGACCGCGCCAGACGTTTTTGGGCGTTTTGGTCGGGTCGTCGTCGGGAAAATAATTGTACGGGACTTCAATGGGGAGTCCTTTTTCCTTGTCTCTGAAATACTCTTTCGCAAGCGTGTCGTAATCGTATTCGCAGTGGCCGGTTATGAAAAACCTGCTGTTCACGTCGTCGGATATAAGATACACTCCCGCTTTGTCGGACGCCGCTACTACGCGCAGACCGAACGCGGCGGACACCTCGTCCTCGTACACTTCCGTATGGCGCGAATGCGGCGCCAGAAACGTCTCGTCAAAGCCGCGGACTATCGGATGCGCGGGCAGAAGAACTCTGTGTTCGTATACGCCGAACATTTTTTTATCCATTTTATGCTTGTTGACGCCGTAATAGTAGTAAAGCGCCGCCTGCGCCGCCCAGCAGATGAATATCGTGGAGAACACGTTCTTTTTCGCCCAGTCGAATATACCGCAGAGCTCGTCCCAGTAGTCAACCTCGTCAAAATCGAGATTCTCAACGGGCGCGCCGGTGACGATAAGTCCGTCGAATTTTTCTTTTTTGACCGCGGAAAAATCTTTATAAAACGCCTCCATGTGTTCTTCGGACGTGTTTTTGCTCACGTGATTTTCCACGCGCAGAAGCGTCAGATCTATCTGCAAAGACGAGTTTGACAGTAGTCTTACAAGCTGCGTTTCCGTCGCTATTTTCGTGGGCATGAGGTTAAGGACCGCGATTTTCAGCGGTCTTATATCCTGATGCAGAGCGCGGAGCTCATGCATGACGAATATATTCTCGTCACGCAAAATCCCCGCGGCGGGCAGCCCGTCGGGTATTTTAATAGGCATGGTTTACCCCTTATCCTGTGATTATTTTACGATCTGTACGCTTTGCAGAGTCTGCTCGAAAGCCGCGTCAAATTCGCCGGAAACGCTTGTGAACGTTACGACCACGCACTTGCCGGAGAAGAAGAACGTGCAGGCTTTTTCGTGCATGGCGACGCCGTTGTACGTAACGTCAAAATCCGTTGTGACCGTTTTATAATCATCATTTTCGCTGTTTTCGTATTTGAAATTTTCAATGCTGCCGAAAGCCTGAGTGAAAGACTGTTTCAGATTTTCTTCCGTGTACGTTTCGTAGCTGTCGTTTGCGGCGACGAAAGAAATGTTGTCGGAATGAACCGGATAGTCTTCATAGACCGCAAGCGTCACGCCCTGCGCGGACTGGACCGAAAAGCCCTCCGGCAGGATGAGCGAAACGCCTTCGTACACGTATCTTTCGCTATCTTTTTCCGTTTCGGCTTCGGTCGTCGCCTCTTCGGTCGCCGTTTCCGTCCCGGTTTCGGTTTCGGTCTCGGTCTCGGTTTCAGTCTCCGTTTCCGTTTCTTCGGATGTGGTGATCTCTGCCGCAGTCGTCGCCGGCTCGGCTTTTGTGGTCTCCGGATTTACGTTGATGTTGATGCACGACGCAAGCGATAAAACGAGCGCCGCTGCCAATAATAATACAATAAATTTTCTCATGATAATTTCTCCTATTTGGAATTATTTTTTAAGCATGCTTCTTTGCCATACCGGGTCGGGCGTAAGACCGAGAAGCTCCGTTACCGTCGCGGCGACGTTTGACAAGCCGTAGTCGTCCGCCGGTTCAATCTCATGCACCGCGTTTTTGTCGTATATGATGAACGGCACGGGGTTGAGCGAATGGGCCGTTCTGACCTGGAGTTTGCCCTTTTTGTTCATCTCAAGCATCTCGTCCGCGTTGCCGTGGTCGGCTGTGACGCACATTATGACGTTGTTTTCTTCGCATACCGCTTTGAGCCTCGCGAGGCAGAGGTCGAGCGCTTCCATACCGCACACCACCGCATCAAAATTGCCGGTGTGACCGACCATATCGCCGTTCGGGAAATTGCAGCGCATGAAGTCGAACCTGCCTTCTTTTACGACCTTTATAAGCTCGTCCGTTATTTCCGCGCATTTCATCCACGGACGCTGATCGAATGATACTCTGTCGGACGGGATCTCAACGAAAGTCTCAAGCTCGTCACTGAATTTTCCGGAGCGGTTGCCGTTCCAGAAGTACGTCACGTGGCCGTATTTCTGCGTTTCGGATATAGCGTACTGATTCGCGCCCGCCGCTACGAGATATTCGGACAGCGTATGCTTTATTTCTGGCGGGGAGACGAGATAATTTTTCGGTATTTTCAAATCTCCGTCGTACTCCAGCATTCCGGCGTATACAACGTCCGGGCGGAAGCCGCGGTCAAAATACGGGAAATCATCGTCGTCAAACGCCATGGAAAGCTCTATCGCGCGGTCGCCTCTGAAATTGTAGAGTATCACAGCGTCGCCGTCGTTCATTTTGCCGACGGGTTTGCCGTCTTTTGCTATGACGAAAGCCGGAAGATCCTGGTCTATGACGCCGGGATTTTCCTGACGGTACGTTTCTATGGCTTCTTTAGCTGTCGCAAACTGTCTGCCCTCTCCGTGGACGTGCGTTTCCCAACCGCGGGAGACCATGCCCCAGTCGGCTTTATATCTGTCCATGGTTATCTTCATCCTGCCGCCGCCGGAGGCGATGCAGGCGTGGAAGTTACCGTCGTTCAACCTGGCTATTTTATTTTCAAGCGCGTCGACGTACGTGAGCGCGGACGTTGCGGGAACGTCGCGTCCGTCAAGCAGGATATGGACTCTTACTTCTTTTACGCCCTCTTTTTTTGCCTCGTCTATCATATTGAAAAGATGAGATATATTTGAATGTACGTTTCCGTCGGACAAAAGGCCTATAAAGTGGAGCGCGCCGCCCTTCTGCGTGTTCTCCATTATCTTGCCCCAGACGCCGGAGGTGTATATCTTTCCGCTTTCAATGCTCTCGTTTACGAGCTTTGCGCCCTGAGAATATATCTGACCGCAGCCGAGCGCGTTGTGACCGACTTCGCTGTTGCCCATATCGTCGTCGGACGGCAGACCTACCGCCGTGCCGTGAGCTTTGAGTCTTGTATTCGGACATTCTTTTAAGAGTTTGTCAAGCGTAGGCGTGTTTGCCGCCGTGACCGCGTCTCCTATGCCGGTCTTTGAAAAACCGACGCCGTCCATAACTATCAAAAGTACCTTATTCATTATTTGATCCCCTTTACTATGCTGTATATCTCGGCAGAAACCGTTTCTTTCGGTCTGTCGGCGTTAACTATGAAAATGTTTTCGCGTTCGTTGCACATTCTGAACGTATCGGCAAAGCGGCGTTTGACGCGCCTTATTATCTCTTCCGTCTCGTATATCTCAGTCGTCAGTCTTTCGCTTTCCATACGCTCTATACATCTTTCAACGGAAAGATCAAGGAAAATGCACGCGTCCGGGCGGCAGATATCCGGACAGTCCAGATTCATGTGCGCCACCCAGCCTATATCGCTGTCTATGCCCTGATACGCAAGCGAAGAATAGTAATATCTGTCGCAGATAACGTCCGTACCCGCCTGCAAAAATCCGGCTATACCGGTTTTCGGATTTACGTTATGCTGTATGCGGTCGCAGAGAAACAGCGCCGCAAGCTCTGACGCCGAGCGGGTGTGAAGTCCCGCAAGCGCGTCTCTTACAAGTCCGCCGACAGCGGAAGACGTAGGCTCCGCCGTTGCGTAGACGGATCTTCCGTCCTCGTTCAATCTCTTTTTCAAAAGCTCTATATGCGTCGTCTTGCCCGCGCCGTCAAGCCCTTCAAGCACTATGAAATTGCCTTTTTTGCCGCTTGCGGGAGTTTTTTTCGAGGGCTTATAAAGCAGCTTCTTTTCTTCTTCGCCGTATTCTTTGAGCGCAAGAAAAGCCTTTACCGCGCCGTCTTTTTTGCCGTGCCAGGCGTATAACGCCTCCGCCTCGTCCGGCGGCAGACGCTTTTCTATTTCCGCGGGTTTCGCGTCCTCAAGCATGAGGAGCCGTAATTCCGTAAGCATAAAACACATCTCCTGATATGATATCTAAATAATTATACATTGATACGTTTGTTTTTTCAACCGTATTTTATGAACATTTGCGGTTTTAGCTCTGTTTGAAGTGGTCGACTATGAGCTTTTCGTCGTAGAACACTTTGTCGACCGCCGTGATACGCGGCCTGTTGTTTTCCGATTCTATTATTGTAAACGAGCAGTTGTACGGAGCGCGGCCGCGCCAGAAATCCGCCGGGTCGTCAAACAAGCAGTTCGTCATAGCCCTAAGAGCGCAGCCGTGCGTGCTTATAAGATACGTTTTGCCGTCGTCTTTTTTAATCAGTTCTTTAAGGAATCTCTGCGTCCTTTCGCAGACTTGCCTGACGTTTTCGCCGTTCGGAAATCCCGCGAATTTCACGGGATCGGTATAAAACAGAAAGCCCGGCTGTCCCATTTCGGATAGCTTCCTTCCCTCCATATCGCCGAAATCTATCTCAAGAAGCCTGTCGTCAAGCTCTATCGGAATGTCGTTTCCGCTGTGTTCAAGCACGAGCTTCGCCGTTTCCACTGCTCTTTTAAGCGGACTTGAGATACAACAGTCAAAACGTATATCCCTAATAGCCTGACCGGTAAGCACCGCGAGCTGCCGTCCGCTTTCGTTAAGCGGCTCGTCAAGCCGTCCCTGCATTATTCTTTTCGCGTTCAGCGCCGTTTCTCCGTGGCGTATAATATAGATCTTCATAATATTCTTCCCGTTTTCGTGATCGTATATATTATATCTTTTACGCCGCCGTTTTCAAGTAGTTTTACAAAAATATTACATTTTTTACGTTTTCGTAATTGCATGGGTCGGCGCCCCCTCAGAAATACTGAGGGAGGGGACAGGGGGTTTGGGGGTGGCGAGGCTTGCCGAGCCGTGAGGGGTGGGTAACCACCCATATTCGTCGCGAAGCGACACCGATTTTTATTCTTTATTCTTTATTCTTTCTTCTTTATTATTTTTTGAACGGGAGGGGAAACCCCTCCCCTACGAATTATCGTCGGAAAGCCGCTCTCTTAATTCTGAATTCTTAATTCTTAATTCTCATACTTGACAACAGGCTTTAAATATGATATTCTTTATTTACAACACAAGGAGACGTATATCATGTTCAAAAAAGCAAAAGCGATATTCTTAAAAGACAAAAGCAAAACTCCGAACACGTTCGCGCGGTTCTGGAAAAATGCCGGAATAAAAAGCGGCAGGATAAAGATCCGCATCACCGCGGCTTCGTTTTACCGGCTGTATATAAACGGCAAATTCGTCTGTCACGGTCCGGCGAGATCCGGCATCGGTACTGCCCGCGTTGACGAATATCCCATAGACGATTACATAACAGACGGCGAAAATCTGTTTGAGATAGAGGCGGCGTGTTATTACAACGCGTTTGGCACCGTAAACGACATCACGAACGAACCGGGCTTCGTCATTGCCGAAATATTCGGCGACCGCGAAAGATCCGTACTGCATACCGACAAAACCTGGGGCGGCATGCTGATAAATCAGCGTGACAGATACGCGCAGCGCCAT